>JAIDQW010000354.1 GCA_029062075.1 Paramuribaculum sp. | reverse complement strand
CACTGATACAGATAAAACTCTTGCTGAAGGCGGAGTGGAAAAAATCGGTCTCCCCGATGGATTCCTCAAATTCAAACGCCCTGACGGAAGCAAAGAGATTACAGAACTCGGACTCACCGACCATAAAGGTGCCGTTCAGGCTATTCTCAATAACCTCACCGATCCCAAAACGGGATGCATAAAGAGCTATGATGAAATTGATGCTGTTGGGCACCGCGTTGTGCACGGAGCCGAAAAATTCAACAAGAGCGTACTCATTACCGATGAAGTGATTCAGCAGGTTAAGGATTGCTACAACCTCGCTCCGCTTCACAATCCCGCTAATATTACCGGTATAGAGGCTATAACCGCGCTGATGCCTTCTGTTCCTCAGGTAGGTGTATTTGACACTGCCTTCCATCAGACTATGCCGGCTAAATCCTATATGTATGCTCTCCCCTATCGCTTTTATAAAGAGGATGGAGTGCGTCGCTACGGATTCCACGGCACAAGCCACAGATATGTGTCTGCCCGTGCTTGCGAATTCCTTGGTCTCGACATAACTAAACAGAAAATCATCACCTGCCATATCGGTAATGGCGGCTCTATTACAGCTGTGCTGAACGGCAAGAGCGTTGACACCTCTATGGGACTTACTCCCACAGAAGGACTTATGATGGGAACCCGTGTGGGCGATGTTGATCCCGGAGCCCTCACATATCTTATGAAACGTCACAATATGACCGTTGACGATCTGCAGAAAATCATCAACAAAGAGAGTGGTATGGCAGGAGTTTCTGAGATTTCAAGCGATATGCGCGAAATTGAAAACGCTGTTAACGAAGGCAACGAGCGAGCCAAAATGGCACTTGATATGTACGAACAGCGCATCATCAAGTATGTAGGTGCCTATGCTGCTGAGATGGGCGGAGTTGATGTAATAGTATTCACCGGAGGTGTTGGAGAAAACCAGACCGGTGTGCGTGAAAACGTGTGCGAACCTCTCAAATTCATGGGAGTCGAAATAGATAAGGAACTCAATGCTCGCACACGCGGCACTGAGACAGAAATTTCAACCCCGGCTTCTAAGGTTAAGGTCGTTATCATCCCCACCGACGAGGAGCTTATGATTGCACGCGATACACGCGAAATTGTGAGCGCTCTCAAAAAATGATTTTTTAATCACACATTAATAAATATATCGTATGACAAAAATCAGAGCCGCTGTTATCGGTTATGGAAATATAGGAAAATTTGTTGTTGAAGCTCTTCAGGAAGCTCCGGATTTTGAAATAGCCGGTATAGTTCGCCGTAGCGTTTCAGAAATCCCTGCTGAACTCACGGGCTACAAAGTGACCACGAATATTGATGACCTCGGCAAGGTGGATGTTGCTATTCTTTGCACACCAACCCGCGAGGTTGAGAAACATGCGGTTGATCTGCTTGCAAAAGGTATCAACACTGTAGATAGCTACGATATCCACTCTTCTATCCGCGAGCTTCGCCGTGATCTGAACAAAGTAGCGAAAGAAAGTGGCACAGTTGCCATAATTTCAGCAGGATGGGATCCGGGCAGTGATTCTATAGTGCGCGCACTGCTCCAGGCTGCGGCTCCCAAAGGACTGACATACACCAATTTCGGGCCCGGCATGAGCATGGGACACACCGTTTGCGTAAAATCAAAACCTGGTGTAAAGAATGCACTCAGCATGACTATACCTCTTGGCACCGGTATCCATCGCCGCATGGTTTATGTGGAACTCCTTCCGGGAGCAAAGCTTGAAGATGTGACAAAAGCGGTGAAAGAAGACCCTTATTTCGCATCAGATGAAACCCATGTCATTGAAGTTGCGAGTGTCGATGAAGTCAAGGATATGGGGCATGGAGTCAACATGGTTCGAAAAGGAGTAAGTGGTAAAACTCAGAACCAGCGATTTGAATTCAACATGAGCATCAACAACCCGGCACTCACTGCTCAGATTCTTGTTGGAGTGGCACGTGCGTCCATGCTTCAGAAGCCGGGGGCATACACTATGATTGAAATCCCTGTAATTGACCTCCTACCGGGAGATCGAGAGGAACTTATAGCCCATCTCGTTTAAACACAGATTAAATAACCCTAAATAAAAAAGAGATTGCGTCAGACAAATCTATTTTGACACAATCTCTTTTTTTAATTACCGCCTATGACTTTTTCAGAAACACTTACCGCAATTTCAGATACGATATGTGGCTATCCTCTGTTTTTCACACTGATTGGTGGAGGGCTATTGCTTTTCATTTCATCGCGCTTGGTTTCGTTACGACGGCTGCCTCATGCTATTAAGGCACTGCGCGAAAGCAAATCAGTAAAAAACGGATCCGGTGAAATCAGCTCTGCTCAGGCACTCGCGTCTGTTGTAGCGGCTACAGTTGGCATGGGAAACATCGCCGGTGTTGCTATCGCCATAGCTATGGGAGGACCCGGAGCAATTTTCTGGATGTGGGTCAGCGCATTAGTAGGTATGTGCACAAAATATCATGAAGGAGTGCTTGCCGTGAAATACCGCAAGGAGAAAAAAGAGGGCGGTTACTCCGGTGGACCGATGCACATTATAACTCAAGGCTTGGGTTCGTCATGGAAATGGCTTGCAGTGACCTTTGCCATAGCCGGTATGTTCGGCACCCTATGTATCATGAACGCCAACCAGCTTACTGAGGCGCTTGTTAACTCGGCGACAAAAGCGGGCATCATACTTCCCGATGTATGGTTGCGGTTTGTTATCGGTTGTGCCATTGCCACACTCGTCAGCATAGTTGTTGTCGGTGGTATAAAAAGAATTGCGAGAGTAGCTACTGTTATGGTTCCCTTTATGGTTGGAGCATACTTTATCATGGTGCTATACATAATTGTCACTCACCTTGACGCTCTGCCGAATGCCATAATATCGATATTCACTAATGCATTCAATCTCAACGCTGGTTGGGGAGCTTTAGCCGGGGTTGCCATTATCGGTGCCCGCCGTGCAGCTCTGGTTAACGATGCGGGAGTAGGAACAGCATCACTCATGCATTCCACATCAGCTAATAAAGAACCTGTGCGCGAAGGGCTCGTTGCGATGCTCGGACCTGCGATTGACTCAGGGTTTGTTTGCACACTCACAGCTCTGGCTATTCTTCTCGGATGCGAGATTCCCTCTCAGTCGGTACAAGGTCTTAGCCTTGCTCTGACTGCCTTTTCCTCTTCAATTCCCGGTGGAGACTACCTTCTCACAGCCATAGTCACTTGCTTTGCGCTTTCTTCCATGTTTACCTACTCCTTTTACGGAACAAGCTGCGCAACTTATATTTTTGGTGAGAAAAAGGCTAAATTATACACTTATGCCTATATTCTAAGCCTTGTGGTTTTCGCTGTTGTACCTTTGGGAGTAGCGGTTGCCCTATGTGATATGTTTTATGCATTGATGGCTTTCCCGACCATGTTTACTCTCATCATGCTCCGCAAAGAGGTACGGACAGAAACAAAGCGTTACTTCTCTTAGAGCAAACTCTTAGTTTGCCCGACTCATTTTTTTATTGTAATTTTGTTCGCTGACAAAATATCAATAACGTTATGAATTATGCAATTTTAGCAGGTGGCCAGGGTTCACGCTTCGTTAAGGATGGAGTGCAGGTGCCCAAACCCCTTGTAAAAATACTTGGCAGAACAATGTTGCAGCGTCTCATCGACCTGTTTATGAACAACGGAGCAGAACGTATTACTGTTTCGGCTAATGCCAATATGCCGATGCTGCTTGAAGCACTTGAACAGTGTGTAACAAGCGGACTGCCGGTTGAAGTAAGACCCATCGTCACCGATAATTCCTTTGTCAGCCTTCAGAATGCATGCCGTGATTTAGGCGACAAATTCATTGCCACAACCGTAGATGCAATGTTTTTTGACAGCGAATTCGGTGAGTTTGTAAAGACATTTGAGTCTATGAATTCTGAGAAGGATGTGCTGATGGGACTCACTCGTTTCGTTGATGACCCTTCTCCCCTATATGCCGATCTCAACAGCGACGGACTTGTTGTTGATTACCGCTATGGAGGAGAACCTTTTGCTTCAGGTACCATTGTGTCTGCCGGTATATACGGATTAACCCCTGCATCTTTCAAAGCCGTTGAAAAAGTATGTCCGGTACCAGAATCACTGAGCGATTTCCAGAGGATCCTCGCAGCAGAAACACCGATCAATGTCAATGTTTTTGAATTTTCAAAAGCTTTTGATGTTGACTGCGTTCATGATGTGAGTGTAGCAGAAGACTTTCTTTCAATGAATTAAGCCAGTTGAATCAAAATTGCAATCGATTTGAAATCAATAATTGAGGAATATAAAAGCACTCTCAAGTCCAAGGACACCGAGGAGCATGTGGATTTATTCTTTTACCGCCCGATAGGATTTCTTTGGGCTAAGTTTTTTGCCGCACTCGGCGTGAGTCCCAATGTCGTAACAATACTGTCTATTTTTCTTGGAGTAGGCGGAGGAATTTTGCTTTATCCTGAAAACATTGTTACAAATATCAAGAATTCAGACATACGAAGT
>JAIDQW010000353.1 GCA_029062075.1 Paramuribaculum sp. | reverse complement strand
ATATATGACAGAATTCAATCAGATGCAAAAATTAAAACGCAACTTTTTTGCCATGCGAAATGGTATTGTTGCTGATACCTTGCGCAAAGCCGGCTCCCCTTTTCCGATGATATTCGGGGTTAATCTTCCGCAGCTTGATGAAATCGCTGCTGCAACAAGCAAGAATGCGCAGTTGGCTTGCGAATTGTTTGATGACTGTCGTTGCCGGGAGAGTATGCTTATTGCACCAATGCTCATGCCTGCAGAGGAAATGACCGAGGAAAAAGCTTTGGACTGGTTAGGAAAAAGCACAGTTGTGGAAGTAACAGATATCCTGTGTCACAAGCTTTTGCGTAAGTTGCCATACGCTGCAGAAGTAGCTAAGCGAGCACTTGATTATGAAAATGACATGATGCGATACGGAGGTATTCGCCTTTTATGGAATCTATTACCCTATCCAGCCAATAATTACAAGGATGCCATTCGATTAGAGGCTGAAAGAAAATGTCCCCTCACTCAGACAGTTGCCGAATCGCTACTTGAAGAGCTTGATTTTCTTGAAAATTGCTGAGAGTAATCAGTGCGGAGTTGCATCACTGTTCGTGCGGGATGATTTGCCTATTTTCTCTCCTGCAATAACTCCGCCAAGAATTAACGAGCAACCGATATAACCAATAATTGAAACCTTTTCGCTCAGTAACCACGCAGACAGAATCAAGGTGACGATAGGAGAAAAATAAAGGTAATTCCCTGTCTTTATGGCTCCGATATGCTTGACCGCTCCACCCCATAAAAGGTAGGAAACAAGCGAGGCAAAAAGTCCGAGAAAAAGAATATTTCCAGCAACTTGTGGCACAAGCAGGGTGGAAAGACTCATGTGAGTCTTATCTATCAACAGGAATGGGAGAGCCGTTATCAATCCGTAAAAGAATGTCTTACGAGTAATGAACCATGTGCTGTAGGTACTGCTCAAAGGTCTTAGCACCACACTGTAAACAGCCCAACAGACGGCCGCAAGAAGTGACAGCATATCACCGAGCGGATTTACCTCCAGAGACATACTGCTGTTGAATATCACACATGCAACACCACAAAGTGCTATAAGCGACCCAATTACCACTCCCCGACCAATCTTTTCACTCTTATACATCAGGGCAACTATCAGTGTGGTGATGAGAGGAGATAATGTAACTATAAGGGAGACATTGCTTACGAGTGTATATTCTACTGCTAAGTTTTCAGCAATGAAATAAACGGAGCCACCGCAGATACCACATAGCAGAAATAAAAACTCATCCCTTAAACTTCTTGACATAAATGGACGGGGACAAATCAGCAAAGTGAATATATATGCAATTAAAAATCTGCATAAATATATTTCTACTGCCGACAACCCATTATTTAGCAAAACTTTTGTGCAGATAAACGACCCACCCCATGCAGACACAGCTATCAGCGCGCCAATATGATATATCATATTAGAACCTTCGTGAGGGCGTATTGAATGAAGACGAGACATTTATTATGTTTTATATGCCGACAAATTTAATAATAAAAATGCAAATTTTACGCATAAAAAATGTATTTAATCATTTTCAGAACATTTCTATTACCTTGTGTGTATAATTATAAACCCGGTACCGATTAAACAGCGTAAAAGCAGAACCGAACGGGTAGAGTAAACTTATTAAAAAATTGAATTATGAAAAAAGTCAACATTTTCACTATCGGAGCCCTTTCGCTCTGTTTGCTCGCATCCTCAGGTTGCAGTAGTCTAACCGGTACCGGAAAAGGTGCCTTAATTGGTGGCGGTGGCGGAGCCGCAGTCGGTGCGGGATTAGGTGCTATTATTGGAGGTGGTAAAGGCGCGGGCATCGGTAGTGCCATAGGTGCTGCAGTTGGAGCCGGTGCCGGAGCACTTATCGGCAGAAGAATGGATCAGCAGAAAGCTCAGCTTGAAAAAGAGCTTGCAGAAAAAGCTCAGGTTGAATCAGTTCAGGATCAAAACGGGCTTCAGGCTATTAAAGTGACATTTAACGGAGGTATCCTCTTCCCGACAAACGGTACCACTTTGAGTGCGTCAGCCCGTAAAGACCTCACATCTTTTGCTGCATCACTACTTAATAATCCCGAAACAAATGTACAGATATTCGGCTTTACCGATGATACCGGTACTATGGCGGTGAATGAACGTGTTGCTACGGGTCGCGCCGATGCAGTGAGAAATTATCTTCTCAACAGCGGTGTAGCAGCAAACAGACTCTCCGCTGAGGGACTGCCTATGACAGACTATATCGCGTCAAACGCTACTCCTGAAGGCAGAGCCCAGAACAGGCGCGTTGAAATATACATAACTGCAAACCAACAGATGATCCAGCAAGCAGAAGCCGGAACACTCCGCTAAAAACTATTTATTTAACAAAAAAGGCTCCGGACGGGTTTCGTCCGGAGCCTTTTTAATTATGTAAACTGTGGTTAATCTTCGAGTAGTTCAAGCATCTTGATAGCACTTTCGGGAATTCTGGTACCAGGGCCGAAAATCGCAGCAACTCCAGCTTTGTAAAGGAAGTCATAGTCCTGGGCAGGAATTACACCACCTGCTGTAACGAGAATATCTTCTCTACCAAGTTTCTTGAGTTCTTCAATTACCTGAGGAACAAGTGTTTTATGACCTGCAGCAAGTGAACTTACACCAAGTATATGAACATCATTCTCAACAGCCTGACGAGCAGCCTCGGCTGGTGTCTGGAAGAGGGGTCCCATATCCACGTCAAATCCACAGTCGGCATAACCGGTTGCAACAACTTTAGCACCACGGTCATGTCCATCCTGTCCCATCTTCGCAATCATGATACGGGGCTGACGACCTTCGCGTTTAGCGAATTCTTCACACATCTTCTGAGCTTTAACAAAGTCAGGATCCTGTTTGGTTTCGTTTGAGTACACGCCTGAAATAGTTCTGATTACTGCTTTATATCTGCCAACAACTTCCTCGCACGCATCGCTGATTTCACCAAGGGTTGCACGGAGACCAGCAGCCTTGACAGCGAGATCAAGTAGATTTCCTTTCTTGGTGCGAACACACTCAGTGATAGCTGCAAGAGCTTCCTTAACTTTAGCCTCGTCACGGTGAGCTTTCACTTCATTAAGACGCTCAATCTGCTCTTTGCGTACTTCGGTATTATCAATTTCAAGGATGTCAATAGGATCTTCGTGGTCAAGACGATATTTATTGATACCAACGATTGTCTGGCGGCCTGAGTCAATGCGCGCCTGAGTACGTGCTGCAGCCTCTTCAATTCTGAGTTTGGGAAGACCGGTTTCAATAGCTTTTGCCATACCACCGAGCTTTTCAATCTCCTGAATATGAGCCCATGCACGATGAGCAATCTCATTAGTGAGCGCTTCAACATAGTAAGAACCTGCCCAGGGATCAACCTGCTTGGTAACCATTGTTTCCTCCTGAATGTAAATCTGAGTATTGCGGGCAATACGAGCAGAGAAATCAGTGGGAAGCGCGATAGCTTCGTCAAGCGCATTTGTGTGAAGCGACTGAGTGTGACCAAGAGCTGCACCCATAGCTTCTATACAGGTTCTGCCAACGTTGTTGAACGGGTCCTGCTCGGTAAGACTCCAGCCCGATGTCTGAGAGTGAGTACGCAGTGCAAGAGATTTGGGATTTTTAGGATTGAACTGCTTAACAATCTTAGCCCAGAGCATACGAGCCGCACGCATCTTGGCAATCTCCATGAAGAAGTTCATACCGATGGCCCAGAAGAACGAAAGGCGTGGAGCGAACGAGTCAATATCCATGCCGGCGTTAACACCAGCGCGAAGGTATTCGAGACCATCAGCGAGTGTGTATGCGAGCTCAATATCGCAGGTAGCGCCAGCCTCCTGCATGTGGTAGCCGGAGATGGAGATGCTGTTGAATTTAGGCATGTTCTGAGATGTGTACTCAAAAATGTCAGCGATAATTCGCATTGAGAATTCAGGTGGATAAATATAGGTGTTTCGCACCATGAATTCCTTCAGGATATCATTCTGAATGGTACCTGCCATTTCATCAAGTTTGGCACCCTGTTCCAAACCTGCATTTATATAGAAAGCAAGTACAGGAAGTACAGCACCGTTCATGGTCATTGAGACAGACATCTTGTTTAAAGGAATACCATCGAAGAGCACCTTCATGTCATCAAGCGAACAGATTGAAACGCCTGCTTTACCTACATCGCCAACGACTCTTTCATGATCTGCGTCATAGCCACGGTGAGTAGCGAGGTCGAACGCCACAGAAAGACCTTTCTGCCCTGCAGCAAGGTTACGGCGGTAAAATGCGTTACTCTCGGCAGCAGTAGAGAATCCGGCATACTGGCGGATAGTCCATGGACGAAGAGGATACATTGCACTGTACGGACCACGCAAGAACGGAGGAATACCTGAAACATAGTTTAGGTGTTCCAGTCCTTCAAGATCGTCCTTTGTATAAACCGGTTTAACCGGAATAAGTTCCGGGGTGAGCCATTCCTCACCCTTCTGAGGAGCACCAGCTTTAGCTGCAAATGCATCCTTAGTAATATCTATTTCTTTAAAATCGGGTCTCATTGATATATAATAT
>JAIDQW010000352.1 GCA_029062075.1 Paramuribaculum sp. | reverse complement strand
TGCTTGATTGTCACCCTTTAAAGAGACTATTTGTGCTACGCTACAACTATAGCTGCAGAATAGCATTGTAATAGATAAAATTTGTTTCATATTGTCTATTTATTTAGTGATTGATTTTTAAGGTAATTATCTTTTGCTCTATGTTCTGCCTCAACTAACATATTATAGCAATACATCAGTATTTTTGGGATAGTATCAATTTTATCGATTATTACTTTACCATTCCTTTGTATAATATCCGAAAATCCATCTTGCGATAGCTTCTCAACTACTATTGATGCTCGTTTTGCATTTTCTTTGCTATGAGTAAGATAATTCCTTAGTTCCCTTATAGATGTACTTACTATACAAGCATCTGTGCATTCAGTCTTATATTTTGGATTAATGGTATATAGATAGTCATTTAGATAAAAATTAGGTTTTCTCCTTGTCTTTATATCACATTCTTTACCGTCAATATGCGGACATTTTTTTGACCGTGGTTCGGACTCCTTAACTACATTTAGTTTATAATCAGCGCATATACTTTCTAAAATCGCTTCACAAATAGAATATATGGCTATAACAAGTTTGTTTCGTGAATAATATCTTTGAGTAGTATAATTCTCCAATTCAATATAATATTGATTTGTGAGCGTTTTCAGTTCTTCGGGTATATCAGTTTTATGCTCTAAATCAAATATCTCAGATTTAAGATTATTTATAGTCTCTCTAAATCTGGCTTCACATGAATTAATCATATTCTCAAGAGAATCTTTAAGAATATCTAATTCCACCATAACGCAACTTTGACCTTTTGATATAGTCATAATTAATTCCTGCCTTTGGGCACTCCTCATTGGCTATTAATTTATAAAAAAAGCGTGAGAGCCGTACTGTTGCTCGTTCCACGGTTAGAGGCTCTGGAATTGCCCGGTAAAGTAGAACGAGCAAACTTGCAGAGACCTCACGCAGTAATATGTATATAATATCATAGCCCTCACTCGCGTGCTTGCTACAATAAGATAAACATATCCACATAAGTCATCTACCGTCTGCTGCATCCCTGACTTTACCAAAGAAATTTTCCAGATTTCTAACCGTCAAGAAAGAGCGTAAAGTAAACGCTTTAATTATGTCCGCCGACCCTCCTGCATAACCCTGACAATGGTTGACTCAGTTGAGCTTTCCCTATGTCTTTGGCACTCTGCTTTGTGGTCTGCGCTGCAAAAATAGATATTTTTTCAAAATCATGCAATCGGGTTATAACAAAAAAGGAGGCTGTAAAAATCACAACCGCCTCACCTACATATTTTTATGGTGGCATTATTTCTGCATGGCGGCTTCTACATCGGCTATCAGGGCTGCATCCTGCTTATCACGGTGCCCATATGTGCCGGAGTGATTCACACTGACTTTGAAAAAGGATTTATTCGCGCGGAGGTCATAAAGTACGAAGAC
>JAIDQW010000351.1 GCA_029062075.1 Paramuribaculum sp. | reverse complement strand
GCCGAGCACACCAATAGATGAAACGGCGATAAGGAAGAAAATGCCGATATTGAAGTCTATCACCTGCAATCCGTTGACCCACGGTAAAACAGCAAAGGCAAGCATCGATGCGAGGATTACCAGATAGGGTGCAAGAGCAAAGAGGAATTTATCGGTGTGGTTGAGTGAAATCAATTCCTTGATAAGCATCTTGAACATATCTGCGAAACTCTGGAGGAGACCCATCGGACCAACTCGGTTGGGACCGAGACGGCACTGGAAAGCAGCACAGATCTTACGCTCGAAATAGATATAGAAGAGTGCGAGAAGGGCATATGTTAGAAGAAGGGCAACTCCTATTAGCACACACTCTGTTGTGACAGTGAGCCATTCAGGCATGAATGAGCTGAGGAAGTTGTGAATCCAGTTTGTAAATAATGAGAAATCAAACATAACGTATCTCTTTTCAAATTTTATTCTATTCCGGTTCTACTTATCTGTCAATATCTGGAACGATATAGTCGAGCGAACCACCGATTGTTATGAGGTCAGCAATTTTGCCACCTCGGGTGATGGAGTCAACCACAGCAGCAGCAGGTAATGACGGTGTGACAAGTTTAAGACGATAAGGATTAACTGTACCATCGCTTTCGAGATATACACCGAATGTGCCGCGGCATCCCTCAACTGTGCGGAACCAATGTCCAACAGGCAGCTTGAGCACTTTAGGCACCTTGACGCAATATTCTCCATCAGGAATATTATTGACGAGCTGCTCAAGGATACGTGCGCTCTGAATAATCTCATCCATTCTCACCTTGAAGCGAGCCATTGAGTCGCCTTCGGTGCGGACAACCTCTTCAAATTCGAGTTCCGGGTAGATGCTGTAGGGTGTAGTTTTACGAATATCGCAAGCCCAGCCGGAAGCTCGTCCGCTGGGACCGGTAACGCCCCATGAAACAGCATTTTCCTTGCTGAGCACACCAACGCCTTCCATACGATTTTTAGTGATAACGTTGCCTGTGAACAGCTTATCGTATTCCTTAACATTCTTGGGGATAATATCCAGAAGTGCTCTCACATCATCAGCAAAATCGGGAGCGAGATCCTGCATAACGCCACCGATACACTCGTAGTTGAATGTCATGCGTGCTCCGCAGGTCTTGTCCATAATGTCGAGAATCTGCTCACGTACACGAAGAGCGTAGAAGAGCATTGTTGTAGCACCGAGGTCCATACAGAATGTACCGATGAACAGGCAATGTGATGCTATACGAGAAAGTTCGTCCATCATCACTCGGATAACCTGAGCTCTGCGTGAAATTTCGATTCCAGCAGCCTCCTCAATTGTCATACACAGGCAGTGGTGATAGGGATGGGCTGAGAAATAGTCAAGACGGTCCATGAAGTGTAGCGTCTGCGGATATGTGAGGTTTTCGCATATCTTTTCGATACCACGATGGATATAACCCATATAGACATCAATTTTCTTGATGGTTTCACCGTCAACAGCTGTGCGGAAACGGAGCACACCGTGAGTGGCGGGGTGCTGCGGACCTATATTCACCACGAAATCGTTTTCAGCAAAAATTCTTTCCTCCTTGCAAACTATCTTGCCATCAGCATCGCGGGTATAAATCTGGGTGAAGTCGCTCTGACGTTCATTATCCTCTGGCACGGGATTAGTTTCCGGACTTGCATCATAGTCTTTTCTAAGAGGATAGCCTTTCCAGTCAATACTCAGGAAAAGGCGACGCATATCCGGGTTGTTAAGGAAAATGATTCCGAAGAAGTCATATACCTCGCGCTCGTAGATACCGGCGATGTGCCATAGGTCAGCGATAGATGTGAGTGCGGGATTAACTCTATCTTCGGTAGTAACCTTGACAGCTATTCGCTTATTATATTTCGTAGATGTGAAGTAGTAAATACAGCCTAACTTCTCTACCCAGTCCATGCCTACAATAGTCATGAGGAAGTCAAACGAGAGCTCGGCATTGTCACGGAGCGTTTGAGCGAGGTCGTGCCATTGAGCGTCCGGAATCTCCACTGTCAGAACATCACCTGTCTCAAAAGTGGCTTGCGGAAAAAGCTCAGCTATAATTTCCTGAGTATCTGCCATATCTATGATTGGTTTCGTTTTAATCGTTTATTAATAATGATTGGTTGCCGAGGAATTAATCGTCAACGCCTTCAATAGGATGATTTTTAAGGAATTCCTCTTGCTTTTCCTGACGGGTTACACCACCGAAGAATTTCTCAACCTTGATTTTGCGAGACAGCTGCATGATTGCATAAATCATAGCTTCCGGGCGTGGAGGACATCCGGGGAGATAGACATCCACAGGGATTATTTTGTCAACACCCATCACCACATGATATGATTTTTTGAATGGGCCGCCGCTCACCGCGCATGCACCGCAGGCAATAACATATTTTGGTTCTGCAAGCTGGTCATAGAGACGGCGCAAAACCGGAGCCATGCGGTGAACAATCGTACCGGCTACCATGATAAAGTCAGCCTGACGGGGGGATGAACGGGCAACCTCCCAGCCGAAACGAGCCATATCGTAGCGCGCTGCACCGAGAGACACAAATTCAATACCGCAACAGCTTGTTGCGAAAGTCAGAGGCCAGATAGAATTAGAACGGCCCCAGTTAATAAGCTTATCAAATGAACCGACAACAATGTTAGCACCATTTTCCTGAAGTTCTTTTACGAGACTTTCAATATACTCGTTATCCTTCCATGCCTCATACGGCATGCTTTTGGTCGTTACTTCCATTCAAGCGCTCCTTTCCGCCAGGCATAAACGAGACCCAGCACTAAAATAATGAAAAAGATTGCGATGCTTACCAGACCCGCACCACCAAGGGCTTTAACTCTGACCGCCCATGGAAAAAGGAAAACACATTCCACGTCAAACATCAGGAACAAAATGGCGAAAAGATAATAGCCAACCTTGAACTGAGCCATGCTTTCGCCACGGGTAGGAATACCACACTCATAAGCCTCACCCTTCTGAGGGTTGAAAGAGCGGGGAGAAATCAGCCCCGCAAGCCACAACGCCAAAGCCACAAGACCGATACCGGTTAGCGCAGCAGCTATTGCAAGCGTTGAGTTTTGAATCGACAGTAATACCATATTATTATTGTGTCAAAATTTTTCTCATTCAATCGCCTCACTCACACACACTTAATACTAAAAACACACAGTGAATCAAACGATCTTTCTCTTTATATTGCGCAAATATAGACAAAATTTCCCAACTACACCTCAGAATCTTTTTTATTTTTTAACCAGAATAAAATATCAGCTAAAAATAATTAAAAATGATAATTCCGGGAAAATTTGCTCCCCTCTTCTACTTTCCGGGGGTGTATGCGGCTCCGAATACAGCCGTCACGCTATATATACCCATGCAGTTGAAACTAAGCTCCGACTTGTCACCAGGATAGGCATTCATTTTAAGATTGGTGATGGCAAAACGAGGGTAAGGTGTGCCGGCTATAAAAGGAATAAGCCTGTTACACTTAAGCGAATACCCCCCTTCGGTAAGAGCAACATCTATTGAACCATACTCATCAATCTTGTCCCGGTCAAAAGAGCCGAACACCATTGTGCCGAGTGAAGGCATATTGACATCAAACGAAGGATCATTGATTTTCAGCACTGCCTTCATTTTATCAGTGTCAATCTCAACCACATAGGTGGATTTTGATGACACAAACGAATTTTGGGTATTGCTGTTGACAGTGGATGTGGTTCCTTCAAAAACAGTGATATAAGGAATTTCAGCAACCGCATATTTGCCATCTATGATATATCTAATGGCAAATCCGCCAACATTCTCAGGCTTTGAATCTCCATCAACATCTATCACTTTTTCCGCCAAAGAAACCATTTCAAGGTTTGTAACTACCGGAGAGGATGCTTTGTCTGGAGTAAGGGATTCTGTGTCAATAGAAATTATCTTTGCTTTGGTAGAATCATCTCCACGAAAAGGCAGATTGCTGAAAATGTATCCGGTGGCATTCATGTTCGGAGTAAAACGGACACCGCGCATCTCAATATTGGCAGTCTGTTTATTGTCAATAAATGTCACCTTATAAGAAGCGCCTTCATACACTTTACCATTTCCTGAAGCATCAACAACATAAGTAAAAGATGGCGAAGACTCAACCTCACTTGTAATATCCGGCATATCCTCACCTTTATCGCTGCAACTAAACAGAGTCAACCCTATAAAACACGCAGCC
>JAIDQW010000350.1 GCA_029062075.1 Paramuribaculum sp. | reverse complement strand
TCCGAAAACCCCGCGAGGTGAGTTTTTCACCGTTGCGCCTGGCTTTGGCGAGCCCGCTGCGCAAATCGGCAGCTATGGCAATCAGTACTCCGATATAATCAACGGCTATAAGAGCCGCAAGCAATGCGGCAGAGGATAATAAATCATTATTATAAAGTGTCATAGTATTTCTATAAAGGTTATTTAAGCAAATTTCTTTGCAAATTTACAACTTTTACACAAACTTCAAAACCAAACGCCATTTTTCAGGTTGGAAATTATTCGCTAACTTTGCAATATGTTTTCAGGAATAGTTGAAGAGGCAGCAACAGTTGTTGCAGCCACACGGGATGGTGGCAACCTCAACCTAAGGATAAAATGTTCATTTGCCGATGAGCTGACCATTGACCAGAGTGTCGCTCACAATGGCGTATGTCTCACCGTTGTTGAGTTGCACGGTGATGATACTTACACTGTAACTGCTATTGCAGAAACCCTCGACCGGTCAAATCTCGGGAGCCTCAAGCCTGGTGACCTGGTTAATCTTGAGCGCAGCATGAAGCTGGACGGACGCCTGGACGGGCACATTGTTCAAGGGCATGTTGACACCACCGCAGTGTGTGAGAGCGTGGAAGAGGCTGACGGCAGCAAATATTTCAAATTCACCTACACCGAAAACCCGGAGCTTAAAAGCAAGGGGTATGTTACAGTTGAAAAAGGCAGCGTAACTGTGAACGGAGTCAGTCTTACCGTGTGCGACAGCGAGCCCGGAAGCTTCAGGGTGGCGATTATTCCCTACACTTTCGAGCATACAAACTTCTGCCGAATACAGAAAGGCACAGTTGTCAACCTTGAGTTTGACATTCTCGGCAAATATATTGCCCGCATAATAGGACAATAAAAACCAGTGAGCAATGCGCGGACTCATCTTTCTTTTCTCTTTTCTGTTTCTCGCTTTCGGAACTGTTTCAGCGCAGGAACTGCAAATGCCGCAGATACCCGACTCGCTCAGAACAGCCCCACTGAGAGCTGCTTACCTCATTGAGCATTTCTGGGATAATATGGATTTTTCTGACACAGTCCTAAGCACCGACCCTCAGTTTATAGAACAGAATTTTTCAAATTACGCAAGCCTGTTTCCACACACTGATATACACTCTGTGCTGCCGGCAGCCGCAAAAACACTCATGCAACGGGCTGAGTCAAACCGCGATGCCTACAACCTTCTTGCACAGACTGCCGATACTTATCTGTACGAGCCCGAATCACCGGTGGCAAACGAAAACGCCTATCTTTACTTTCTCAAAGCTATAACCGACAGCCAATTCATTGACTCCGCTCTGAGGGTTAGATATGAGGTTCAGCTTCAGGATGTATTGAAAAACCGACCGGGAACCGTAGCAACAGATTTCGATTTACGCTTGCGAAATGGAGACACAACAACGTTGCTCAACAAATGCAAAAGCGCAAAGGCAAACCTTCTGCTTTTCTATGACCCCGACTGCAGCGACTGCGCCACACTGGTTAACTATATGAAAAGAGACACCTCACTGGCTAAAGCAATCGCAAGCGGACACCTTAATATAATAGCGGTGTATCCCGAAGGCGATGACACTCAATTTGCCGGCGCTGCTGGAAAAATTCCTGACAAATGGACAGATGCAATCAATCCCGAGGGTGCCATAATCGAAAACGAGCTATTCAACATTCCCTCCTTCCCGACCATTTATCTGCTGGATGCAGAAGGAAAGGTACTGCTAAAAAATACCGATCCGGAAGTGGCGATTAACAAGGCAAAAAATCTCACCTTATAATATAATAAAGTTACAGGGACATCCGTTTTGTCTGTGATGAAACGCGAAAAAAGACCAAAACAGAACAACGAGCCGCGCCCCAAAGAAAGCACGCTGATGATATTGCGACAGTTTGCACGCTGCTGCAAATGCGAAACGCGCATCACTCTACCCTTGCGCATCATCAACCTCAACTGATTGATTCACGGCATCTTCACACTACCATTCATCAAGCCTGTCACCCAACAGCTATGACCAGTAATTCCCCCAAAACAGAAAACCTATTTCCTAAAAGATACTCCCGCCTTGAAATAATTCAAAGCATCGGCAAGGAAGGTTTACAAAAAATTAGGCAGGGCAAGGTATTTATTCTCGGATGCGGAGCACTCGGCTCGCTCAGCGCCATGTATCTCGCCGCCTCAGGTGTCGGGACAATAGCAATTGCCGATTTCGACACGATTGATGCCACAAACCTCCAGCGTCAACTGTTTTACAGCGAAGATATTGTTGGCAGCTCCAAGGCCCTTGAGCTCGCGAATAAAATGAGCCGGCTGAATTCCGACATACACTTAGAAGTGTTCAATGAAATGATTACTGCCGGAAAAGCCGAGAAAATTTTCACCGGATATGATTTTATAATTGATGGCAGCGACAATATGTCCACCAAACAGATGACATCCTCGGTCTGTGAAAAAATCAACAAGCCATATTGTATCGGTGGAGTTGAAGGATTTGCCGGACAGGTTATGAGCTGGGCACCGGGACATACCGGCTATTGCGGAATTTTCGGAGAAGGCAACTCCTGCAGCGGCATAATCCCCTGTGCAGTAAAAGGAGTTGTGGGACCTGCTGCCGGCATAGTTGCGTCATATCAGGCTTCCGAAGCCATAAAATTCCTGACCGGAGCGGGAAACATGCTCTATGACAAGCTGCTCAATTTCGATCTGCTCTCACCATCATCTGAGATTTTCAGCATCGGATAAACGC
>JAIDQW010000035.1 GCA_029062075.1 Paramuribaculum sp. | reverse complement strand
TGTAGTCATGATCCGCAACCGAGGCTGTTTCTCTTGCCGAGTGCATTGCCCAAATTGCGGCTCCCATATCAACACCGCGCAGATCTATCTGGGAGGTGAGAATATTACCGAGGGTTGAACCGCCGGCAACATCGCTGTGGTTCACAAAATACTGAAATGGAACACCTGCGCGTTCACATATTGTGCGGAACACAGCTGCACTGTCTGCATCGGTCATGTACTTGCAGTTGGCGTTGATTTTTATTGCCGGTCCGTTTCCCGGAATTGGATGATTGGTAGGATCCTGTTTTTCAGGATAGTTGGGATGAAGAGCATGAGCATTGTCTGCCGACACCATAAATGAATTTGAAATGGCTCTCATATACGTTTCCTCATTGCCACCAAGAGCGTTTGTCACTCTTCTAAGCAGGTGGTCAAGAACAGGAGATGCCGCACCTTGTTTGGTTCCGCTTCCTGTCTCTTCGTTGTCAAATATTGCCATTACTCTTGTCATTGACATATTGTCGCTGTCAAGCAGTGCTGTCATTGCTGCGTGAACCATGCTAAGGTCATCAAGTCTGCCGGAAGTGATGAATTCTCCGTTAAGACCGGTGCGGCAAGCAGGCGTGGTATCATACAAGCTCAGATCATAATCAAGAATATTTTCCTTATACTCACCGAGTTCTTCTGCTACAAGATTGAGAATAATATCCTTTCCGTTTTTTGCTGAATCATAGTCCAGAGCGAGCACCGGCAGCATATCCTTTTGCTTAGACAGTTTATTCCCATCATTTACCTGACGGTTGAAATGAATGGCAAGATGAGGGATAGTTAACAGAGGTCTGTCAAACTTCACAAGTTTGTGAACCGGATTCAAAGGGTCAAATGAACGGATGATAACTCTGCCGGCAATAGATAAAGGACGGTCAAACCAGGTATATAGAATAGGTCCGCCATACACCTCGGTGTTGAGCTTCACAACTCCGCCTTCACAAATCATCTCGCAGTTGGGCTTTATTCTGAACCCGGGCGAATCGCTGTGGGCGGATATGATTTTGAAACCGGCATCAGCTCCGTCTTCACCTGCAACAAAGGCAAAGATGGCAGAATCATTTTTTGTTATATAATATCTTCCACCGGGTTCAATTGTCCATGAGTCCCGTGGGTCAAGAGCGGTAAATCCTTCCTCTTCGAGGCGGCGGCGCACAGTGTCTGTGGCGTAAAAGTTTACAACCGAGCGGTCAAGAAACCGCATCAGGTCATTCACATAGTTGTCGGTCTTCTCCATTGCCATAACTATAGGTATTAAATTTCTTCTGGATTGTGGTAGATATGATTTAAGGGACGCATCACATTGCACAGAATCTGACCCCAGTAATTGTCAAAATCTTCTTTGACAGAGTCTATTGCCGCTGCAATGGCTTCCGCCGGTGCTTCTCTAACCATTTCAACGAAATTGTACAGCGATTGAAAAATATCTGCAAGACCTTCTGAAACCGATGCCGCTATTGGTGTGTCGGAGTACTTCATATCCTCTTCAAATACCTCAAGATAGGTATCGTTGGCTCCAAACAAAGTTTCCAGATTTCTACGCACCGTTTCATAATTATCTTCATCAAGTGCCTGCTCCAGATAGCCGGCTTCCTCTATCGATTCGTCTGTTTTCAAATCATTGGCGGTGATATACAGTCTCGGAAGGAGACGTATCATGTTTGCCGTAAATTCTGAAGGCTCTGCTGCGGGAGCCTGTTCTATAGCCGAACAATATTCGTTGCACAGTGCTATAAATGCAAGTGAATTATTGCTAAGTCCTTGATTAGACATATTATTTCTTATAAAGATTATTAGATTTGATATACCTATTCACAGCTTCCGGCACAAAATAATCAACATCCTTGCCTTCTGCAATAGCCCTGCGGATAAATGTACTTGAAATATCTACAGAAGGGGCATTTACAATAATTACACCTTCCGGAAGTGACTTATCATCAACAGGATATCCCGGACGAGGATATATAATAACACCGTAGTCGCTTATTATACGTTCCCACTCTTTCCATCCTGTGAATCCGGACCAGCTATCGCTGCCTATGATGCAACGGAATGATATATCCGGATGAGTTTTGGATAGCGAGTCCAAAGTATCAACTGTATATGACGGAACAGGCATATTCAGCTGTTCGTCGCAGATGTCAAGAAAACAGTTATTGTTGACGGCGAGCCGGAGCATATCTTCCCGGGGCTGTATCGGAAGCAACTCCCGGTCCTGCACTTTGAACGGATTCAAAGGTGACAGCATCAGCCACACTTCGTCAATATCGCTCCATTGAGCGATATAAGAAGCGACAATCAGGTGTCCGACATGCACCGGATTGAAAGAGCCACCGTAGAGTCCAACAGTTTTCATCAGAAAATACTGTTCATGAAGCTATAAACTCTTTGATAATGGCATCAGTCTGATTGACTGCTTCTTCAAGGTTGTCGTTGACAACCGTTTTTTCATAATCTTTGGCAAAAGAAAGCTCATATTCGGCTTTTCCCACCCTCTGGGCTATAGCTTCCGGGGTGTCTGTACCTCTTCCTTCAAGCCGGCGTCTGAGTTCTTCCACAGACGGCGGGAGTATAAAAAGGCTCAGAGCTCTGTTGCCGAACATCTTCTTTACATTAACGCCCCCCTTTACATCTATATCAAGTATAACATTATGTCCTTCGGCACACTTACGATCTACTTCACTGCGTAATGTGCCGTAAAATCTGCCGGGATAAACCTCCTCATACTCTACAAACTTACCTTCCGCGATAGCTTGGCGAAATTCCTCTTCGGTAAGGAAATAATAATTGACCCCGTGCTTTTCACCATCTCTGGGAGGACGGCTGGTAGCCGATACTGAAAATTCAAGGTCAATCTCACCACGGCGCATCAGTTCATTGATGATTGTTGATTTTCCGCAGCCGCTGGGTGCGCTGATAATGATAATTTTTCCCTGCCTTGTAGGTGCCATTGTTAAAAAATCGTTTGGTTAAGAATTACATTACGTTGAGCACTTGCTCTTTAATCTGTTCCAGTTCATCTTTCATGAGCACAACGAGCTTCTGCAACTCCGCATGATTGCTTTTGGAACCGAGAGTATTGATTTCGCGCCCCATTTCCTGGCTGATAAATCCCAGTTTTTTACCTTGTCCCGGAGTTCCCGACATTGTTTCCATGAAGTAGCGAAGATGTTGAGCCAGACGCTGTTTCTCTTCATTGATATCAAGTTTCTCAATATAATATATCATCTCCTGTTCAAGTCGGCTTCCGTCATATTCAGCCGAGGGGAGGTGATGAAGATTATCCTCTATTCTGGCTCTTATTTTTGCTACTCTTTCGGTTTCGTAAGTTGGTACTTCTGCAAGGAGCTCACTTATGCGTTCAATTCTTTTGGTAAAGAATTCCTCAAGGCGCTCACCCTCGCTTCTGCGGTGTGCCATCAGTGCTTGAGCCGCTTTTTCAGCAGCCTCAACAAGTACAGTCACCTCCGATTCTTTCGGCTCATCATTGTTTTCAGGCTTAAGAACGTCCGGCATACGCAAAAGAACGGAGTACCAGTCGACAGGTTCCGGAATACCGAGCGATGCGGATAACTCAACAATCTGTTTTTTGTAAGATTCCATCAAGGTGGTGTTGAATCTGGCAGTCCCGTCACACTTTGTGTTTTCAGAAAAGATATTGACCTCTACCTTGCCTCGTTCAAGAATGTGCCCGATCAACGCACGTATTTCCAACTCTTTGTCTCTGAATGCTGAAGGAATACGCATAGCAATGTCAAGCTGCTTACTGTTCAGCGACTTGATTTCGCAGGTTATCTTTTTTTCATCTGCTTCGGCAACATATTTGCCATAGCCGGTCATTGATAAAATCATGGTTGAGATTCTTATTTATTAATGCACGATTTTGACCTTAAAACTAAGACATTTATCGCATAAATGCTAATAAATGGGCGGATAAGGCTGAATCGTCAAAAAAAATGTCAAATACTCAATTAGTAATTGACCTAACAAAAGTAAAAATTTACCCCGACATAAGCAAAAATCCCGATGTTATATTGCTTCTAAATAAAACCATGGGATAATGAAGTCAAAAAAACTTTTTAATTTTGTGGCAAAATAGAGAAGATATGGCAGTTATTCTAAATATTGATACATCAACCGATGTTTGCTCTACAGCCCTGACAGCTGAGGGGGATATTCTGATTCATCGTGAAGATTTTACAGGTAGAAACCATGCTGCTCTACTAAGCGATTTTATCAAGGTGTGTCTGGACAGGGCGGCAGAACTGGGGTTGAAGCTTGATGCTGTTGCTGTTTCAATGGGGCCGGGAAGCTACACAGGTCTTAGAATAGGTCTCAGTGAAGCAAAAGGACTTGCATATTCTCTCGGTATTCCTCTTATTGGCATAGATACACTAAAACTTCTTGCGGTTTCTGTTATGTTTTCCGGCACGGATATTCCGGAGGATGCTTTGTTTGCACCTATGATTGATGCCCGGCGAATGGAGGTTTTCACGGCAGTGTATAATATGGCTTTGGAGCCGCTTCTTGAACCTCAGCCCATGGTGCTTGACAACAACAGCTATTCAACCTTCACTTCTGAGCATCCTGTACTGTTCTTCGGTAACGGTAGTGATAAGGCTAAGGAAATGCTAAGCGGCAAGAATGCCATCTTTGTAGATGGAATCAAGCCGCTTGCTGTAGATATGCTTGCTCTGAGCGAACTCGCATGGAGCAAAAAAGAGTTTATAGATGTTGCATACTCAACCCCCTGGTATAGAAAGGAATTTCAAACAACTGCACAAAAAAAACGGTAATATCAAAAAGGAATTGATGAGGGAGTGGTAACGTATCTGCGTTCAAATTCCTCATTGTTCATGCACAGCATCATTATACCTTGAATCAGACCGAGGATTGATGCCACAGTACCGCAAGTGAACAAGGAGATAAGGAGAAATACTATTCCTCCGGTAGTTTTGCCGAGGTAGAAATAGTGAATACCGAGTCCTCCCAAGAGGATGGCAAGGAGCGCTGCGATGCCTCTGCTCTTGCCATTAGGTCCTTCTGCGAAGGCATCATTTGCTGCCCATGCGTTATAAGTCGGAGG
>JAIDQW010000349.1 GCA_029062075.1 Paramuribaculum sp. | reverse complement strand
GAATCAGCCGCACAGATGCTTAAGGAATGTCAATCATTTTTCCCTTCTGCCGATGTAGCAGTTATGTGTGCCGCCGTTGCTGACTATGCGCCCGCAAATCCGGCTGACAGGAAAATCAAACGGGAGAAACAGGATATACCGGTAATTAACCTCGTTAAAAACCCCGATATTGCTGCCACACTCGGCGCCGAGAAAAAGGATGGTCAGATGATTGTTGGTTTTGCGCTGGAAACTGATAATGAACAGGCTAACGCCATTGAAAAACTCAAAAGGAAAAATCTTGATATCATTGCCTTGAATTCTCTCCGCACACCCGGAGCCGGATTCGGTACCGACACGAATGTCATCACTCTAATTGACAAAAAAGGAACTGTAACACCACTCCCGTTAATGACCAAGCCGGAAGCGGCAGCAGCACTCTGGGACTATATAACGCATGTTAAATGAAGCATTACATTTGCATTGTAGTATTTTTTATCTCCGGCTTTGTCACCCATCTTACCAAAGCTTCAGAATTGAACTGCAATGTTGAGATAAATGCCTCAAAGGTTTCCAATGCTTCACCGGAAACATTCAATGCACTTAAGGAAGCTTTAGCTGAGTATATGAACACTACATCTTTTACAGATGCTCAGTACTCACCTATTGAGAAAATTGAATGCAGACTTTACCTCACAATCAACGACTACACCGACAACAAAGTCACCGGTTCCCTGCAGGTGCAATCATCTCGACCGGTTTACGGTTCTTCTTACACAACCACACTTATTAATCTGGTTGATAATGATATAAGTTTCTCTTATACTCCCGGAGACAGAATCATTCACTCCACAACCACTATTGAGAGTAACCTTGCTGCGATACTCGACTACTTTGCTTATCTTATTATAGCTGTTGATTCCGACTCTTTCGCACCGAAAGGAGGCGATCGTATGTATGAAGCTGCAGCTCAGATTGTACAGCTTGCAAGAAATACCTCGGAAAAAGGCTGGAGGGCAATTGACGATCCCAAAAACAGAGCATCTATTCTCACCGCCATCACTGAAGGTAATTCTTCCTCAATAAGAAATATATATTACGATTATCATCGAAAAGGGCTTGACATCATGTCAGTAAGTCCTGACAAAGGAAGAGCTGCCATAACAGAGTCACTCAAAACTCTCGAATCTATAGCATCAGCTGCTCCAATGTCCCCAGTACTCACACTTTTCAGAGACACAAAGCTTGACGAACTATCCAATATTTATTCCAAAGGGCCGTCTGACGAACGAAAATCCGTTTACAATTTGCTGGTCGAAATTTACCTGACCGAGGCAAAGCGATTAGAATCCATTAAAGAATAAACCTGTATGCTGGAAACACTACATATATCAAACTATGCTCTTATCGATAATATAGACATCACTTTCAAACCGGGACTCAACATCATTACCGGTGAGACCGGTGCCGGAAAGTCTATTATGCTCGGGGCACTATCGCTACTTTTGGGAGCAAGAGCCGATATGAAGTCTATACGACAGCCGGACAAAAAAACTGTTATTGAAGCTGTTTTCTCGGTTACCGATACCCCGCGATGGAAATAATTTTTGAATCTAATGACAATGAATTGGGATGCCCCCCCAGCAAACGTG
>JAIDQW010000348.1 GCA_029062075.1 Paramuribaculum sp. | reverse complement strand
GTCTCGAATACATTTGTACCTTTCCGGGTACCCATTTTTCTAATCCCTGCTTTTCCGAAAGAAGCAGATTAAGGGCTGCTTTTTTGTGTGTGAAGTCTGGGATGAGAACCCCAGGGTTCGTTATCGCGAAGCGCTTTCGGAGAAAGAATCCCTGCTTTTCCGCAAGAAGCAGCCTAAGGGCTGCTTTTTTGTGTGCAAAGTCTGGGATGAGAACCCCAGGGTTCGTTATCGCGAAGAGCTTTCGGAGTGCAATTCACTTCAGAGGTATTTGGAAGTGGGAATTTTTTATAAATTTGCCACTGAGAACATTGAGGTTAATCTGATAAAGAACGTATGTATGAGAAAGTGTCTGGGAATAGTATCATTAATAATAATAGCCTGTTGTTCAAGCGTTTCAGCTAATAATAGAGAAGACTGCTCTGTGAAACTTGCGGGCGGAATCTATCTGAACAATGAGCAGGCATGGATTCTGGAGCCATCTGTGAATTGGAGTTTCCACAAGTATTTTGGTGCGGGTTTGGGGGTAGAGCTTACGAGGCAGTACAATCAGCCGATCCGGTTTACCACAATAGACGGATATCAGGCGGATCTTACTGATACAGATCTCAATATAGGTTGGATTATTCTAAAACCTCACATTACAGTCAAATCTCCTGATATATGGAGATCCAGCGAAAGCGAGTTGAGACTATGGGTTGAAGCTGAACCGGGATTAAGTTTAGCATGTCCATTCTGCAACTCATTAACATACGAGATAAAGGAATTTCAGGGAAACGTATCACACACGGTTGACTATCGTAAATTCAAGAACAAGGGGCTGAAGTGGTTTTACTGGTACGCGAGAATAGGTGTGAATTTTGCAATAAACCGATATATTTTGGGGACCGGATATTGTATATCTAATCTTGATTACTATTCCTGCAGAAGAAACGTGTCTTTAGCCAACGGAGATAAATTTTCCGTTCCTAAAAAAGAGCTGAGTCAAAGTATTTATCTTTCAATCGGTTACACCTTTTAGCTCAGAGGTGCTGAGCTATTTATAAGTCTGGTAACCTGTACCTTCGCTTTTTCTGTGTGCTTTTTTGATTTAACTACAAAATCAAAAATATCAACTATTGTAACTGCTGAAGATTCGCTACCGGGGGCTATTTTTTCAAATGTGAAGACAACGGTATTAGAGTTTATTATCTTAGCACTCCAATGCCCTTTGGCTGACACATACTCTGTAAAGGTTTCACCTTCAAAATCCTCAAACATAACACTTTCGGCATCAGCGCACGAAATCACCAGTGAACTTTCCTTGCTGTTAGCCCCGATCCAGTACACTTTAGATTTTTCGGAAGCATCAGTAAAGTAATAATCAAACTGCACATTTTCGGAGTTTGACATTTCATTGAGCAAAAAAATCAACTCATCATCACTTTCGTCACAAGCGGAAAGGACGAAGAGTGAGATCAGTGAAAAAAGCACTAATCGGACAGAAAGCCTGATATTTTTCAACATAATATTAAATGGAAAAGAGGCTGAGAACAAATAAAACGGTATTAGTCTCAGCCTCTTGTTATTCAGTTATGTATGTAACTCTTTTTATTTTATAAGAGAGTGACCGGTCATTTCCGAGGGCTGCTTCAACCCCATGATGTCAAGAATCGTGGGTGCCACATCGGCAAGCTTACCATCTTCAACTTTGGCATCCTTGCGCTCTGTTACATAAACACATGGAACCGGGTTGAGTGAGTGAGCGGTATTCGGAGTGCCGTCAGGATTAACAGCATTATCGGCATTTCCATGGTCAGCGATTATAATAACCTCATAATCGGCAGCCTTGGCAGCCTCCACCGTGCGTTCAACACATTCATCAACAGCTTTAACCGCTTTTTCAATAGCCTCATAAACTCCTGTGTGACCAACCATATCACCGTTAGCGTAGTTAACCACAATGAAGTCGTATTTCTCGCTCTTTATAGCCTCAACAAGTTTATCGCACACCTCATAGGCGCTCATTTCAGGCTTGAGATCATAAGTAGCGACCTTGGGTGAAGCTACCAATATTCTTTCCTCACCTTCATACGGCTCTTCCCTACCACCGTTGAAGAAGAAAGTAACATGGGCATACTTCTCTGTTTCAGCGATGTGGAGTTGCTTTTTATGAAGATTAGACAGGAATTCGCCAAGGGTATTATTAACATTCTCTTTATCAAACAGGATATGAACACCTTTGAAAGAGGCATCATAAGGAGTCATGCAGTAGTACTGCAATCCGGGTATTACCTTCATGTCAGCCTCCGGAATATCGTGCTGAGTCAGAGCTACAGTAAGTTCTTTAGCTCGGTCATTACGATAGTTGAAGAAAATCACTGCATCATCAGGCTTAATGGTACCGTCAACAGTAGAATTATTGATAGGTTTAATGAACTCATCAGTAACACCGTCATCGTAAGACTCCTGCATAGCCTCAACCATATCTGTAGCCTGTTTTCCTTCGCCCTTAACAAGCAGATCGTAAGCAACTTTTACACGCTCCCAACGCTTGTCACGGTCCATGGCATAGTATCTGCCAATAATTGAGGCGATAGTTCCGGCACTCTTCTTGCAGTGGTCACGAAGCTGCTCAATAAAACCTTTACCGCTATGGGGGTCGGTGTCACGTCCATCCATGAAACAATGGATGTAAACCTTTTCGAGCCCGTAAGCCTTTGCTATATCACAAAGAGCGAAAAGATGGTCAAGTGAAGAATGCACACCACCATCAGATGTCAGTCCCATAAAATGGATAGCCTTTCCGTTATCGCGAGCATAAGAAAAAGCACTCTTAATTTCGGGATTCTCCATAATGGAACCGTCCTTGCAAGCCTTGTTAATTTTTACAAGATCCTGATAAACGACTCTGCCTGCACCGATATTGAGGTGACCGACTTCACTATTACCCATCTGACCGTCAGGCAAACCTACATTTTCACCGCTTGCCTGGAGCTGAGAATTAGGATATGTTTTTGTGAGATAGTCCCAATAAGGTGTGGGAGTTGAGTAGATAACATCGCTCTTGGTATGGTTGCCGATACCCCAACCATCAAGAATCATAAGTAAAGCTTTCTTAGCCATATTTTGCTTTTTAATTATTTATTTTCTGATACAAAGTTACAAATTAATTTCATAAACATATTCAAGTGCCATAAGTTCATGAATCAAATCAAGGAATCATTTCAAATTCGAGTGTACCACCTTTCATAATATCAGAGTGACGGATGAAATTGTCCTTGAGTGTCGTTCCATTGAGTCTGACCGATTTAATATGCCTTCTGTCAGGCGAAACGCCCGGTGCCTTTATAACAAATTTTCCACCGGGGACTGCTATTTCAGCTCTTTCATATCTCGGAGTGCCGAAATGATAAATTCCGGAAGCCGGCTCAACAGGATAAAATCCGAGAGCAGAAAAAACATACCACGCAGACATTTGTCCCGCATCTTCATTACCGCACAAACCGTCCGGCTTGTCAGTGTACATCTCATCCATGATACGAGCCACCAGATCTGCGGTCTTATCCGGTTGCCCAAGCATGGTATATATATAAGGTGTGTGGTGACCAGGCTCATTACCATGAGCATACTGACCTATCAGCCCGGTAATATCCGGGGATGCATCTCCTGTGAGCACGGAAGGAGCCACAAAAAGAGAATCAAGTTTGGCAAGCATCGCCTCATCCGAGCCGAAACAATCGCGTAATCCTTCAATATCGTGTGGAGCAAGCCAGGTGTATTGCCATGCATTACCCTCGCAATAATCATCAACCCTGTGGGTCGTTGAATAAGGATCAAAAGGAGTTCTCCACTCGCCCTCGCTATCTTTACCTC
>JAIDQW010000347.1 GCA_029062075.1 Paramuribaculum sp. | reverse complement strand
ATGTTGATAACATGACTGGTTCGATTGATACACATAAAATGTTAAAACATTTAATTTACCTTTGATTCTCCAAAGGTAAGTTAAAATTACCCCCCCCCAACTTATTAACCTATATTAACTCTTATTAAGATTGCTTCAGGTTATCACGGATGCTTAAGCCGTAGAAAAATCGCGTTAATATTTGCAGCTAAAAAAAGAAAAATCCGGTCGGAATCGCTTCCGACCGGATTTTTAATACATACTGAAAAATAATCAGGTCTTATAACAGGTTTTTATGCCTATATGATTTTACGCCATCTGGTAGAGGTAGTTGTAAACACAACTTACGATTCCCACACCGATAATGCCGGCAACGCATACCCAGAGTGCGAAGCGTTCCGAGCATGCACTGCGGAATTTTGCCACTGTGCAGTCGTCCTGACTGATGAACATGGCTTTTACCACGAGGAGGTAGTAGTATAGTGATATGATGGTGTTGATAAGTGCTATAAGCACGAGCACATAGATTGCCACGCTGCCCTGATTGATAGCTCCTGTGAAGATGAAGAACTTGCTGAAGAATCCTGCGAAAGGAGGAATACCTGCGAGCGAGAACATTGCGAGCATCATGGTGAATGCAAGTCGTGGGTTTGTTTTGTATAGACCTTTATAGTCGTCCATGTGAACCTTTCCGGTGGCGTTTTCAATAGCTCCGATTACTCCGAATGCGGCAAGGTTTGAGAAGATGTAAACCAGCACATAGTACATGAGGGCTGTGAGTCCGAGTGTATTGAAGGAGATAACTCCGAGCATGATGTAGCCAGCCTGAGAGATTGATGAGAATGCGAGGAATCTCTTCATGTTGCGCTGGCGCATTGCAAACAGGTTGCCGACAGTGATTGTGAGGATAATGAGTGCGTATAGCATCCATTCCCATGCGCAGGAGTAAACTGTTCCGAAAGCTTTCCAGAGCACTACAAGGAATGCGAAAGCAGCAGCGCCTTTAGAAATGACAGAGAGGTAGGATGTAACGGGAGTTGGAGCACCCTGATACACATCTGCTGTCCAGAGGTGGAATGGAACAAGCGAGAGCTTGAATCCTATACCTGCTATAACAAATGCGAGCGCAATGATGAGCAGCGAGTTGATGCCACCTGCCGCAATTCCAACAGCGATGTAGTCGAAATAGAGGGAACCGGTGAGACCGTAAACGAATGATATTCCGAGCAGGAAGATAGCGGATGAGAATACGGCAGTGAGCACATATTTCACGGCGGCTTCGTGGCTTTCGTAGCGGTGCTTGTCAAAGGCTACCATGGCTGCGAGAGGCAGAGAAGCGGTTTCAAGACCGATAACGAACAGCAGGAAGTGGCGTGCTGAAATCATGAGGTACATACCGAAGAGTGTTACAAGCAGGAGCTCGTAGAACTCTCCCCTGCGCACTCTGACCATGTCCTGCTGCGCCCATCTTAGTGCCTGAATCATAACAATGAGTGCTCCGATGTTAAGCACATTCTTAATAGCAATTTCAGCAGAGCCGGCTCCATACATGCCGCTGAATGCGGTTTCTGCTCCGCCAAGCAGACAGGGACAGAATCCGAGCAGTGTTATTATTGCGAATGCAATGATACTAATCCAGCCGATAGCTCCCTGAGAGCGTTTGGGCATGAACGTGTCACAAAGGAAGACCAGGAGAAATACAATAAGGAGTGCAATCTCCTGCTTCATTACAAAAAACTGAGAATAATCCATTTTTCTAATCGCTTATTTAGTTCATGCCGATAACGGCGAAGATTGATGGACTGAATGTGAACTTGATGAGGCTCTCAAAGAAGTTGGGGAAGCAACCGATAGCAGCCACACAGATGATGAGCACAACGGTTGAGGTGCGTTCCCACCAGGTAGCGTCTGTGAGAGTGAGGTGATGCTCGTCGTAAACGGGACCGAGAAGCAGCTTGCCCACAACTCGGAGAATGTAAACGGCAGTGATAACAATCGAGCAGCATGCAATGATTGTGAATACGAGTCGCAGTGAACCCTCACCGGCGAGATAGTCAGCCATACCGGCTTTGAATGAGCCGACGAATATGGTCATCTCTGCAAAGAATCAGCTGAGTCACGGGAGACCGAGTGACGCCATAACTGCGATAACG
>JAIDQW010000346.1 GCA_029062075.1 Paramuribaculum sp. | reverse complement strand
CATATCAAATGAAAAAGTTTTTCAAAATTTTACTCTGGGCTGTCATCGGCATCCTTTTCGTTGGTACATTCGTTTTTCTCTATCTGAATTCCAAGTCTGAAAAAGTTGAATATGCCATTGTTTCGCCTGAAAACGGCTGCATTGAGAAAACTACCGTTCTGACCGGTAAAATCGAACCGCGTGATGAGATCAATATCAAACCGCAGATTTCCGGCATCATCACAGAGATTAATGTTGAACCGGGAGATGTTGTGAAAGAGGGTGATATCATTGCCAAAATCAAAGTTATTCCTGAAGCTTCATCACTCTCATCTGCAATGAGCAGAGTTGAAAGCGCAAGAATTTCACTTGAGGATGCAAAATCAAAATATGAGAGAAACAAACAGCTGTATGATAAGAAAATTGTCAGCAAAGAGGAATTTGAAACCTCACAGACCGCTTGGCAGCAGGCTGTGCGTGAACTTGATGCTGCAAACGATGCATACAATATTGTACGCGATGGTGTGAGCAAGCACAACGCAAAGGAGAGCAACACTCTCGTAAGAGCAACCATCGGAGGTATTATACTTGATGTACCGGTTAAAGTGGGATCCTCAGTAATACAGGCAAATACATTTAATGATGGTACAACTGTAGCAACCATTGCCGATATGACCAACCTTATTTTCAAAGGCAAGGTTGATGAAACAGAGGTAGGTCAGCTTAAAGTTGGTATGCCCATGACAATTGCTATCGGTGCGATGCCGGAACTTACTCCGAAAGCTACGATAGAATATATTGCACCGAAAGGTGTTGAGGAAAACGGTACCAACACCTTTGAAATTAAGGCAGCTCTTGAAATTGATTCTGTGGGTTCACTCCGTTCAGGCTATAGTGCAAACGCAACAGTGACTCTGAGCAGTAGCGGTAACGTTCTCACTGTTCCGGAATCGGTTGTTGAGTTTGCAGGAGACAGCACATTTGTTTATCTCCTCACTGACACGACCGCTGCAGAGCAGCAGTTCAAGAGAATTCCTATCGTTACCGGAAACAGCGACGGCATAAAGATTGAAGTTAAGGAGGGTATTGACAGCGTTGCCCGCCTGAGAGGTGACCTCATCAAGAATAAATAAAAGTAAAACCGCATGAAAACAATCATACTTTCACTCACAGCCATCCTATCCGCTGCAACTGCCGCAGCGGAGACATGGAGCCTTGACAGCTGCATAAACTATGCGGTGAGCCACAATCTCACGGTAAAGAGCCGCGAACTCAGCACCGTGTCGGGGGAGCTTGACATCACTGAGGCTAAAGACCGGTTCCTCCCCACATTGGCAGCAGGAGCGAATCAGTCATTCAGTTTCGGCAGAGGCTTGACCTCTGAAAACACTTACGCTAATAGAAACACATCTAATTTCGGTTGGAATGTAGGACTGAACCTGCCGCTCTTTCAAGGACTCCGCAATGTGCGCAATCTCGATTACGCCAAAGCGAATATGCTCACTCTCATTGAGCAACTTGAAAGCGCAAAAGATGATATTACCCTCAATGTGATAGCACAATATCTACAGGCACTTTATTGCAGGGAAATGGTTAAGGTAGCATCCGAGCAGGTGAAACTTTCAGCTATCGAGCTCAAGCGAAGAGAAGAACTGCTTGAAGCAGGCAAGATTCCCGAACTCGACCTCTTGCAAGCTAAATCACAACTCGCTCAGGATGAGCTAAGCGAAGTTACAGCACAAAACAATTATGCACTTGCTCTGGTTGACCTGTCGCAGCTTCTTGAACTCGAATCACCTGAAGGGTTTGAAATCTCGGCGGTTGACACTGACGCTCCCATGCCTCTGTATAATGCCGAAGATGTTTTCGCTTCCGCTCTCACCTCAAACCACTCTATAAAAGCCTCTCAGCTCGGAGTCGAATCAGCCGGAAAAGCGATAAAACTTGCTAAAAGCGGATGGTTGCCCACACTGTCCTTCTCTGCCGGAATTGGTAGTAACTACTATACAGTAAGCGGCTTGTCATCTGACAACTTCAGCAACCAGATGCGCCATAACCTAAGCAAATCCCTTGGATTTTCGCTCAATGTACCTATTTTCGATGGATTCAATACACGCAACTCTGTTCGCAAAGCAAAAGTGCAGGAAATCAACGCACGCCTGCAGCTCACCGACACAAAAAACCGCGTTTACAAATCTATCCAGACAGCTTATACCCAGGCGGTTGCCGCTGAAAAGAGGAAAGCATCAAGTGCTGTTGCCTGCGAAGCCACCGAAGCCGCTCTCGAGGCAATGCGTCTGAAATACAATTATGGCAAAGCCAATGCAACAGAATTCGAGCAGGCTAAAACAGCCTATATCAAAGCCGTAAGCGATGCCGTTCAGGCAAAATACGAAAGTGTGCTACGCAAACGCATACTCGCATTCTACTACTCCGGATACAACCGGTGAAACTCAACTCCCACAACCCTCACAGGCTGCTCCAACGGGCAGCCTGTTTTATTTATATAGCTAAATAT
>JAIDQW010000345.1 GCA_029062075.1 Paramuribaculum sp. | reverse complement strand
GTTATTTCGTGACAAAATTAAACTTCTACATTTGAGTAACCAAATATTATAAAGAAATTTTGTGCTAAAAAGTTTATTTATTTTTCAGATTTTTCACCGGCAAGGAGCGTGCGCACCCAGGGTATAATCCATTCAAGCTTGAAATAGTGGTTTGGTGAATCCACATTGGCAAGACGGAAAAACTCCGCGCGATCCAATCCCGAAGGGAGTGTTTCCAGATATTGACGATTTGAAGGATCTGCGTATTTTGCATAATGATGGTACTCAAACGCTTCCGGTGCACCCGCAATTTCGTATGCCTTGGCGATAATCTTGAAATCGCGATCCATTCCGCCTTCGGTGCAGATAACCGGCCGTGGAGCGAGTGCCGCAACAATATCGGGGAAGTCAAACACAGTAAGAAATTCAGGAATGAGGTGTTCGTCGCTGTTAGGAAATCCCCTTCTGCCGTTAGCATCCGGTTTATTCATTACGAGTGCGCGCTCCCTTGTGCGACAGAGAAAATCATTATAAACAAAGGCATATATAGAGTCATCCATAAGCCCGAGCGCCATCAACGGTTCGGTGCCGAGAGAGAATCCACAAACTATAAGACGGTCTTTGTTGATTTCCGGCTGAGTTTTCATCCAATCAAGAATAACTTTGTCCTGCCATGAGGCAAGTCCGAGATAATTCCATCCGAGTTCAAGAAGAAAGCGTGATGTAACAAGATAGTCATTCACTCCGTTATCACTAAGTTCTCCGAAGCTGGGATTATCAACCGCAACTGCAACGAGTCCTTCCTTGACAAAATGAACAGCCATAGCAGCTTTACGCAGCACAGAGTCAGGCTCTCCTTCGAGGGTATAGTTTCCGGCTCTTTCACCGGCAACAAGCTCCTTAGTCTGCCCGAATCCGGGGATACATAGCACTCCCGGCGCAGGGTTATTTTTATTCACTCCGTCCGGAATGAGAACGTAGTAAGGCACAACAGTTTCCGGGAGGGGGAATGAGTTCCATTTTTCAATTTTGTAGCCGTCGCGCTGCGCTTCAGCCACTTTAACCGCCGGAGCAACCGGAGCATTTGGATGCCGCATAAGGCGGATCATCTGCTCACTCATATTCTTTTTCCAC
>JAIDQW010000344.1 GCA_029062075.1 Paramuribaculum sp. | reverse complement strand
ACACTACACCGGTGAATAAATCGCATTACAACCCTGAAACTCCGGGTATGACCAAGATTGGCCCTTCCGCCGGTGTATCTTTCTATCCTGTTAAATCACTGGCTATTGATTTCAGCTTCATGTATGTAGCCGGTACCGGAGAAAAAAATGCCTCCTGTTCGTACGACGATCTGCTTTTGTATAAAAAAGAGGTATTTACAGCCGATTACAAGGTTCATGCCTTTACACCTTCAATAGGTCTGCGCTACTCATTTTGATTTGTAGTTCAAACTCGTTGAATATTTTTCAAACAATTTCTAAACTTTTTGTCAACAACAAAAGTTATATGTTAAGCGTTTTAGAAATATCAACCCAAAATTAAATTAACAATCAAATGAAAGCACTTTTTATTTCAGCGGCCATCGCTACTGTAGCAACTTTTTCAGCTTGCAGCAGTTCTGAAAAAGCTCAGCAGGAAGAATCTGCACTTGCATCAAAAATTGAAAACTGCACCAATACCGACAGCCTGAAGGCTTACTTGGAAGAGGCAAAAGAGTACGTTATAAAACTTCAGAGTGAAGGTAAATTGGACGAAGCCAAGGCTTTTCTTGACAAAATACAACCGGTGGTTGATCAGAAAGCGCCCGCACTCGCAAGCACATTTGCAACCGTTAAAGAGTCTATTGACAAACTCACCGATGTCGCTTCTGATAAAATTGACAGCACAAAGACAGCTGTTACCGACAGCGTAGCCGCTAAGGTAGAGAGTGCCAAGGCAGCTGTAAGCGATAAAGCCTCTGAAACAGTAGAACAAGCTAAAGATGCAGCAGCAGATGCCACTGAGAAAGCTAAAGATGCAGCAGCAGACGCTGCCCAGAAGGCTAAGGCCGCAGCAGCTGATGCAGCTCAGAAAGCAGCTGATAAAATCAAAGGTCTTTAATATATTATAACCAAACCATACATTAAGAACGGTGTGCCATAACGGTGCACCGTTTTCTATTTTAGCTAAAAAACAATCTGTCTAAGACAAAATAATGTTACCTTTGTGGTTACAAAACAAAACGGTGCAATAATTTACGGGAATTTCCGTTTTCTATTAAACTTGCAGTAATCATGAAGCATTCCTTTTTACCAATCATCATATTACTT
>JAIDQW010000343.1 GCA_029062075.1 Paramuribaculum sp. | reverse complement strand
TAGTGGGAAAGGACACCGTGAATATGATTCTGCCGCAGAGAAATTTCGGCAGATATGACCGCGGATTGTTTAACTTTCTCTTTATCCCCAAAGGGCAGTGGACTTTCGGGTTGATGGCGAGTTATGGTGAATTCAATACCGATGATGTTCAGATTCTCAGTGCCATTAAGGATTTCACTTTCAAGGGCAAGCAATTCTCGATAAAACCCTCTTTCGGTTATTTCATCGGAAATAACCAGAGTCTGGGTCTCAAATTCAATTACACCAGAGGAGAGGCCGCGCTCGGAGGACTCACGGTGGATATTGACGACGATATGAATTTCTCGCTTAAGGATGTGAGCTATTACTCAAATTCTTATGCCATCGGAATTTTTTACCGTACTTATGTAGGACTTTCCACTATGAAACGCTTCGGAGTGTTCAACGATGTTGACCTTAGCTTCGGCAGCGGTTCGTCCCGATTCAAGCGATACTATAACGATGAGCTTAGAGACACGCGAACCAATTCTACCTCGGTGTCGCTCAATTTCAGCCCCGGTTTGTGCGTCTTTATAATGGAGAATGTAAGCTTCAATGTGTCCTTCGGTGTGTTCGGGCTTCATGTCACTCACGACAAGCAGATTACCGATGGGGTGGAAGAGGGCTCGCGCACAAGCAGCGGAGCTAATTTCAAATTCAATTTGTTTAATATCAATTTTGGAATAGGTGTACACATCTGATTATATATACGGCTCAAAAATCCGCAAAACTCTGGGTGCATTATCTTTAATGCTGTGCTTGTTTGCGGTATCTTGTATCAAAAACGATATCCCTTATCCCCACATTCAACCGAATATTCTTGCCGTTGAGGCGGAGAATCAGAGCAGAGCGGCTGCCATTGACTCGGTTGAGCGTACAGTCACGCTGTTTTTGAATGAGGATGCAGACCTGCAGAATGTCAAGCTGGCTTCGCTTGTGTTGTCGAAGGACGCTACCTGTCCGGACACCGCTATGATTGTTGAGGGGCTCAACCTCACTCAGCCGGTTGAGCTTAAATTCGCGGTGTATTACGATTATGTGTGGACTTTCTCGGCTGTGCAGTCTATCGAGCGCTATTTTACCGTGGCTAATCAGGTGGGAACATCACAGATAGACCTTGAAAACCATACTGTGTCAGCTATGGTTCCGTCCGAGCTGCCACTTGATAAAATTGAGGTGCGCTCTCTCAAGCTTGGAGGAGGCACAGCGGTTATGACTCCGGACCTTGTGGGCAAAACTGTGGATTTTACTGAGCCCTTGTCTGTTACAGTTACCGAGTTCGGTCGTGAGCAGCAGTGGACAATTACTGTAACACAGACAGATGTGGCTGTTAATATAGAAAGGGTGGATGCCTGGACAAATGTTGCTTGGGTATATGCTACTGCAGAGGAGGGCAGATCTGTTTCGTTTGAGTATCGCCTGACAGGAGTGGATGTGTGGACTCAGGTACCGCAAAGCTGGGTGACTGTGTCCGGTGGTAATTTCAACGCAAGAATTATCAATCTTCAGGCGGAAAGCACTTACGAGGTAAGAGCGGTCAGCGGTGAGGATGTGACTCTGCCGGAAACATTCACCACCATGAATATCGTTCAGCTTCCAAACTCACAGTTTGAAAACTGGTGGATGGATGGCAAAATCTGGTGTCCGTGGGTTGAGGGTGAACCGGCATTCTGGGGTACCGGTAACAAGGGAGCCACCACTCTCGGACCATCTAACACCTCTCCGATTACCAGTCTTGACTCTCCTACCGGATATCACGGAGCAAAACTGGAGTCTAAGTTTGTGGGAATTTCTATTCTCGGAAAGCTTGCCGCAGGAAACCTTTTTGTCGGTGACTATGTTGCAACGGAGGGTACCAACGGTATTCTTTCTTTCGGCAGACCGTTCAATAACTATCCTACAAAACTCACAGGCAGAATAGATTACACCTCTGTGCCTATTTCACATTATTCAACCGGTTTTAAGGATATGGTAGGTCAACCGGACACCTGCATCGTGTGGTGCGCCCTCGGTGACTGGAACGAACCCTACGAAATCCGCACTAATCCCGCAAAGAGAAAGCTGTTCAGTCCTGACGATCCCGGAGTGATAGCCTACGGTGATGTGCAGTTCGGACATTCCACTGACGGTTATGTGGATATCACTGTGAAACTTGACTATAAATCAACATCCCGCAAGCCTAAATATATTCTTGTTGTTGCGAGTGCCAGCAAGTACGGTGATTATTTTACCGGAGGTAGCGGATCTGTTCTTAATATTGACCACTTTAATCTTGAATATGACTATTAGCGGAAAAAAATTAATATTGTCGCTGTCGGCTGTTCCGGTTGCTCTGTCGGCATTTGGTGCTCAGACAGAGGAGAAGCGACCCAATATACTCCTGTTCATGGTTGACGACATGGGGTGGCAGGACACGTCTGTGCCTTTTGCAGATTCCATAACGGAAAATAATCGCAAGTACCACACTCCGGCTATGGAGCGTCTCGCTGCGTCGGGCATGAAATTTACGAGTGCCTATGCGAGTGCAATCAGCAGCCCGTCACGGTGCAGTCTCATTACCGGCATGAATGCTGTGAATCATAAGGTTACAAACTGGACTTTGCACCGCGACCAAACCACTGACGGGGAGTCTGAGATCGGACTTCCGGCTCCTGACTGGAATTATAACGGTATCAGTACCGTGCCCGGAATCAATAACACCTTTGTGGGAACATCTTTTGTTCAGAGACTTAAAGATGCCGGGTACCATACCATTCATTGCGGCAAGGCTCACTTCGGAGCCATTGACACTCCGGGAGAAAACCCCGCACATTTCGGTTTTGAGGTCAATATCACAGGCAGTGCCGCAGGAGGACTTGCCACTTATCTGAGTGAAAAAAATTTCGGTCACACTCCGGATGGTAAGCCGGTTTCACCTTTTGCCATCGAAGGGCTCGAAAAGTATTGGGGAACCGGAACATTTGCAACCGACGCTCTTACTAAAGAGGCAATTGCAGCACTTGAAAAGGCTAAGAAGTATAATCAGCCCTGGTTCCTCTACATGTCTCACTACGCTGTGCATGTTCCGGTTGACAAGGATATGAGATACTATCAGAAATATCTGGACGAGGGGCTATCTGAAAAGGAAGCCGCTTACGCATCGCTTGTAGAGGGTATGGACCAGAGTCTCGGAGAACTCCTTGATTGGATAGATGAAAATGGCGAAGCTGATAATACCATTGTAATATTTATGAGCGACAACGGTGGATTCGCTGCTTCAAACCAGTGGAGAACCGGCGAGTTGCACACTCAGAATGCACCTCTGCGTTCAGGCAAAGGCTCCCTGCTTGAAGGTGGTATCCGTGAGCCTATGATTGTGAGGTGGAACGGGCACACAAAGCCGGCTTCAGAGTGCTCAAATTATCTGCTGATTGAGGATTTTTACCCGTCAATTCTTGAAATGGCGCAGGTTGAGCTAACTGATTCTGTTGACGGTAAGAGTTTTGTGCCGCTGATTCACGGTACAGGCAATCCCTCGGAGGGGAGAGCGCTTCTATGGAATTATCCTCATATATGGGGACTGCCCGGTCCCGGCATAGATTTAAGCTGTGCCATGCGCAAGGATGACTGGAAGATAATCTACAATTATGTTACCGGTGAGAAAGAGGTGTATAACCTTGTACAGGATCCTTACGAGCATAATAATCTCGCTAAAGCTAACCCGGAGCAGACTAAAAAACTAAGCGCTGAACTCGGAAAATTGTTGCGCGAAAGAAATGCGAATCGACCTCTACTTAAATCAACCGGTGAAGTTTGCCCCTGGCCGGATGAAGTGAAGTAGGGATTGCAATTTATCTGATATGAGGAAAATATCACTGCTTGTTACATTGCTGTTGTTCTGCTGCACTGTTAATGCGCAGCAGATTAAAGAGCTATCAGTGCTCCAGTTTAATATTTGGCAGGAGGGAACTGTTATACCCGGTGGGTTTGAGGCGATTGCAGATGAAATAGCGCGTCTGGAACCGGATTTCGTAACTCTCAGTGAGGTGAGAAACTATAAGAATACAAGATTCTGTGACCGTATCACCGAGGCTTTGCGCAATCGCGGCAAGGAGTATTATTCATTTTATTCGGATGACACCGGTTTACTCAGCCGATATCCTATTACAGACAGTGTCACTGTTTTTCCGCTGAACGATGACCACGGTTCTATTTACCGTCTGAACACAAAAATCGGCAACCGCGAGTTTGCCGTTTACACCGGGCATCTTGACTATCTGAACGACACCTATTACGAGGTACGTGCCTACGATGGTAACAGTTGGAAAAAAATGGATGAACCACTCACTGATGTGGCTGAGATTCAAAGAAGAAACGCACTTTCGCAGCGTGACGAGGCGGTTGACAGCTTCATTAAGGATGCGGCGGTGCAGGCGGCAAACGGGGCTATGATTATTTTCGGTGGTGACTTCAACGAGCCGTCACACCTTGACTGGATTGAAGCTACCAAAGACAGCGCGGACCATCACGGAGTGGTGATTGAGTGGGAAAACACAAAGAAACTGTTTGATGCCGGCTACCGGGATTCTTACAGAGTGCTGTATCCTGACCCGGTGACTCATCCGGGATACACTTATCCGAGCGCAAATCCGGCACGAAAACCGGAAACAGTCACTTGGGCAAAGGAATCGGATGAGCGAGACAGAATAGATTATATCTTCTATCTGCCGGTCAATGGAATGGAGCCGGTTGAGGCGTTTATCCTGGGACCGGAAGAGAGTATAGCTTACAGCAAAGAGGTACCTTCGTCATCTCAGGACAAATTTATAACTCCTTTAGGCGTATGGCCTACCGATCATAAGGGGGTGTTTGTCAGGTTCCGCTACCTCGCAGAGTGAGTGAATGGGTGATGCACTCCGGCAATTCATCCGGATTGTGAGTTACAAAAATTATGGTGGTGTTGTCGCGGCAGGCGAGCGAGTTGATAATGCTTTTTATCGCTTTTTTGCGGCAACTGTCAAGACCATGCATCGGCTCGTCGAGTATCATCAGTTCCGGATTCTTGATAAATGTGCGCGCCAGCAGCGTCATTCTCTGCTC
>JAIDQW010000342.1 GCA_029062075.1 Paramuribaculum sp. | reverse complement strand
CTTTGACACTTTCTGGAAACAGATTGCAGCAAGCTATGGAGCCGGACTGAGACTGGATTTCACATATTTCCTTCTGCGTTTTGACCTTGGATTGAAAGCCCATAATCCTGCTATGAATCAGGAAAGATGGCCTATAATTCATCCCCGCTGGAAAAGAGATGCCACGTTTCATTTCTCTGTTGGGTACCCGTTCTGAATAAACCGTTTAAAAATGAAGAAACTTGTAATATTTGACCTTGACGGCACGCTTCTAAACACTATCACCGATCTTGCGAATGCTTCGAATTATGCACTGACACAGTGTGGATTCCCAACGCATGCGCCCTCCTCTTACCCATTTTTTGTAGGTAACGGGGTGTCAAAACTCCTCGAAAGAATCGTGCCGGAGGATGAACGTTCCCAAGCCACTCATCAGAAAATGAGACAGTTTTTTTCTGAGTACTATTCTGCTCACTGCACAGAATTCACCACTCCCTATCCCGGAATCCCGGATCTGATTAAGAATCTTACAGATAACGGTATCGCTGTCGCTGTGGCTTCCAATAAGTACCAGGAAGCGGTCAGCACGCTCATAGATCACTTTTTCCCGGACACCCGATGGGCGGCTGTTGAGGGACAGAAAGAGGGAAGGCACACAAAGCCCGATCCTTCTATAGTGTTTGAAATTTTATCTCAGCACCCTACCCCAAAAAGCGAAGTGCTATATGTCGGTGATTCCGGCATTGATATGGAAACTGCCAGACGTGCTTGCGTGCAAAGCTGCGGTGTAACATGGGGATTCCGACCGGTTTCGGAGCTAAAAGAAAATTATGCCGACTGCATTGTGGATTCTCCCGAAGATATTTACAACATTGCTATTTCTGAAACTAAAATATAAACCTAAATAAAAATCAAAACAATCATGCAACTGACACAGCTCACTGCCATCTCTCCGATTGACGGTCGCTATCGCGGTAAATGCGAAAGCCTTGATAAATATTTTTCGGAATTCGCTCTAATCCACTACAGAGTGCGAGTTGAAGTTGAATATTTCATTGCCCTTTGTGAAATACCCTTACCCCAGCTAAGCGGAATCGACAAAAATATTTTTCCTGAACTGAGAAATATTTATCTCAATTTCACTTTTGCCGATGCAGAGAGAATCAAGGAGATTGAAAGTGTTACCAACCATGACGTTAAGGCTGTTGAATATTTCCTCAAGGAACGTTTTGATACTCTTGGATTGGAAAAATACAAGGAATTTATCCACTTCGGGCTCACCAGTCAGGATATAAACAATACATCTGTTCCTATGTCTGTCAAGGAATCGCTTCATGATGTTTATATTCCGGCTCTATGCGAAATCATTGATTTTCTCGACAATAAAGCTGAGGAGTGGAAAGACATTCCCATGCTCGCAAAAACTCATGGTCAGCCCGCCTCACCTACCCGCCTCGGCAAGGAGATAAAAGTATTCTCTTACCGTCTCGCAACTCAACTCAAAGCCCTCAAATCTGTACCTGTCAGCGGTAAATTCGGTGGAGCCACCGGTAATTTCAACGCTCATCTGACAGCCTATCCGGCTATTGACTGGCGCTCTTTCGCCGCCTCTTTCCTGAGCGAAAAACTGGGTATTGAAAGAGAGGAATATACAACTCAGATTTCCAACTATGACAACCTTGCGGCTTTATTCGATGCAATGCGACGAATAAATACTATTCTCATAGACCTCGACCGCGACATCTGGCAGTATATCTCAATGGAGTATTTCAAACAGAAAATCAAAGCGGGAGAAGTCGGCTCATCAGCTATGCCGCACAAAGTCAATCCTATCGACTTTGAAAACTCCGAAGGAAACCTCGGTATTGCAAACGCTATTCTGGATCATCTAGCAACCAAGCTGCCTGTGAGCCGACTGCAGCGAGCCC
>JAIDQW010000341.1 GCA_029062075.1 Paramuribaculum sp. | reverse complement strand
GTATATAATAGCAAAGATGACAACCGGCGGAGCAACCGGTTACTTTGTTGAATATGCCGGAGAAGCTATTCGCTCTCTTAATATGGAGCAGAGAATGACACTGTGCAATCTTTCAATTGAAATGGGTGCGCGTGGAGGACTTATTGCTCCGGATGACACTACTATCGCTTACTTGAACGGTAGGGATTTTGCACCCTCCGGTGAGGAATGGGACAAGGCAGTGGAGTATTGGAAAAGTTTACCGTCTGATAAAGATGCGGTATTTGATCAAGAGATAGTTTTTGATGCGAAAGACATTGAACCGAGGGTTACATTCGGTACTAACCCGGGAATGGGAATAGGAATCAGCGAGACTGTGCCCCTGCCGCCGGAGGAGCCTGCCGCTAAAGCAAGCTTTGAGCAATCGCTCAACTATATGGGTTTTAGACCTGGACAGAGTCTGAAGGATACTCCGGTAGATTATGTATTTCTCGGAAGCTGCACTAATGGCAGAATCGAAGATTTCCGTGCCTTTGCAGGTTATGTGAAAGGTAAAAAGAAATCCCCGGATGTCACCGCTTGGCTTGTGCCGGGGTCATGGGCAGTAGAGAAACAGATAAGAGAAGAAGGATTGGATAAAATACTGAAAGATGCAGGTTTTGAAATCAGGCAACCGGGCTGCTCGGCTTGTCTTGCCATGAACGATGATAAGGTGCCTGCAGGAAAGCTTGCAGTATCTACTTCAAACCGTAATTTTGAGGGCCGGCAGGGTCCCGGTGCCAGAACAGTACTTGCAGGGCCTCTTGTGGCGGCAGCGGCGGCTGTGCATGGTGTTATTAAAGACCCTCGTGAGGATATGTAATATATAATATAAGGTGTATGAAAAATAATCCCCGATTTGATATAGTGCAGTCCACATGTGTGCCTCTGCCGATTGAAAATGTTGATACAGACCAGATTATACCTGCAAGATTTCTCAGAGCCACTTCACGCGAAGGTTTCGGTGAAAACTTGTTCAGAGACTGGCGTTTTGATTCGGAAAATAATCCCGTCGCAGATTTCCCGTTGAATAATCCGAAGTATAGAGGGTGTATTTTGGTCGCCGGTAAAAATTTCGGATGTGGTTCAAGCAGAGAGCATGCAGCGTGGGCTATTGCCGATTATGGGTTCAAAGTTGTTATTTCAAGTTTTTTTGCAGATATCCATAAAAATAACGAGCTCAATAATTTTGTGCTTCCGGTTGTGGTATCTCCTAAGTTTTTGGAAGAACTTTTCGATTCGATTGAAAAAGACCCTGCAACTGAGGTTAAAGTGGATTTACAGGCTCAGACTGTCACAAACCTCGCAACCGGCAATACCGAAAAATTTGATATCAATCCTTACAAAAAACAGTGTTTGATGGAAGGACTGGATGATATAGGATATTTACTCTCCCATAAAGAGGATATTGAGGAATGGGAAAATAATCAACGAACTAAGTAAGATAATTATAATGGAACTGAAAATAGCGGTATTGCCCGGTGATGGTATCGGACCGGAAATATCTAAAGTTGGTGTAAAGGTAATGAAAGCTATTTGTGATAAATTCGGTCACAAAGTTAGTTTTGAATATGCACCGGTTGGAGCGGCTGCGATTGATGCTACAGGTAATCCTTTCCCGGAAGAGACCTATGAAATTTGTAAAAATTCAGATGCGGTTCTCTTTTCAGCTGTTGGGGATTTGAGGTTCGATAACAATCCCGATGCAAAAGTGCGTCCCGAGCAGGGGCTGCTCGCTATGCGCAAAAAGCTTGGTTTGTTTGCCAATATACGTCCGATTCAAACATTTCCCTGCGCTATAGATAAATCTCCGCTGCGTAAGGAGTTGGTGAAAGATGCAGATTTTTTATGTATAAGGGAACTCACCGGAGGGTTGTACTTTGGAGAAAAATTTGAGAGTGACGACCGTGCTTTCGACACCTGCATATATACCCGTGAGGAAATTGAACGAATATTGAAAGTCGCTTATGAATATGCTTTGCGCAGACGCAGGCATCTCACAGTTGTAGATAAAGCGAATGTGCTTGCATCAAGCCGGTTGTGGAGAAAGATTGCCAAAGAAATGGCAACGGAATATCCTGATGTCGTAACAGACTTTATGTACGTTGACAACGCCGCTATGAAAATGATTCAGGAGCCGCGCTTTTTTGACGTGATTGTGACTGAAAATACTTTCGGAGATATTCTCACGGATGAAGGTAGTGTGATTTCCGGCTCCATGGGATTACTCCCTTCTGCGAGCATAGGGGAAAGTACTCCTGTGTTTGAACCGATTCATGGCTCTTGGCCCCAGGCTGCCGGACAGGATATTGCAAATCCTCTCGCACAGATTCTATCAGTTGCGATGCTTTTTGACTATTTTGATTTGAAAGATGAGGCAGCAGCAGTAAGAACTGCAGTTAATGCGTCAATGGATAATTTTGTGCGTACACCGGATCTTCAGGCAGAGTGTAAGGAGTGTTATGGAACACAGGCTGTCGGTGACTGGATAACCGAGTATATCGCTTCTCATTGATACTATTTAACTATATGATTAGGCTCAAATATCTGTTTCTTTGTGTATTGGCTTTAGGCTCATTGAAGGCCGGCGCATCTTCGGTTTGCGTTTCGGATAATACAGTCGTATCGGGAAATCGTCCGCCGATTGAGAAAAGGCTGTTTGTTTCACCTGCGGTTGAGGCTCAGATTAAAGCGGTTACGAGTCAGTTGAAAAATCCCAAACTGGCAAAGATGTTTGAGAACTGCTTCCCCAATACGCTTGATACTACGGTATTTTTTAGAACAGATAGCGTTGATGGTAAAAATGACACTTTCGTAATTACCGGAGATATTCATGCCATGTGGCTCAGGGATTCTGCTGCTCAGGTGTATCCGTATGTGAGATTCGCTTCACAGGACGATGCACTGAAAGCTATGATTGAAGGAGTTATACGCAGGCAGTTCAAATCTATTCTTATAGATCCCTATGCAAATGCGTTCAATGACGGTCCTACAGGTGGTGAGTGGCAGAGCGACTACACAAAAATGGTGCCGGAGGTACATGAGCGGAAATGGGAGATTGATTCACTCTGCTATCCTGTTCGCCTTGCTTACGAGTACTGGAAGCGCACAGGTGATTCCTCGGTGTTTGATGAAAACTGGCTTAAAGCAGTTGATTTGATTTTGCAGACATTCACCGAGCAGCAAAGAAAAAATGATCCTAAAGGACCTTATAGATTTCTTAGGCGCACTGATAGGGCACTTGACACTCTTAATAATGTGGGCTGGGGTCCCCCGGTGAGCGGTTGTGGATTAATTGTTTCATGTTTTCGTCCCAGCGATGATGCTACTACTTTTCAGTATCTTGTTCCGTCCAACTTTTTTGCCGTAACAACACTTGGCAAAATGTCGGAAATTCTCTATGAGGTGAACAATGATAAGGAGAGGGCTGATAAATGTGCGGAACTTGCAAACGAAGTTGCGGATGCGTTGAAAAACTATGCCGTATATAATCATCCGCAGTTCGGTGAAATATATGCTTATGAAGTTGACGGGTTTGGTAACCACATGCTGATGGACGATGCAAATGTGCCGTCGCTGCTCGCGATGCCATATCTCGGAGATGTGGATAAAGATGACCTGGTTTATCGTAACACACGCAACTTTGTTTGGAGCACGGCAAATCCCTACTTCTTTTCAGGAAAGGCAGGTGATGGTATTGGAGGACCTCATGTAGGATACTCGTATGCGTGGCCTATGAGTATAATGATGAAAGCATTTACATCTGATAATGATGAGGAGATAGCTGAGTGTGTGAGAATGTTGATGAACACAGACGCAGGAACGGGATTTATGCACGAAAGTTTCAATGTTGATGATTCAAACGACTTTACCCGCTCATGGTTTGCCTGGCAGAATACTCTTTTCGGAGAACTTATTCTCACACTTATTGATGACGGCAAGCTTGAGTTGCTTAATTCTCTGTGATTTTTGTTAACTTTGCGCAAGTTTCATTAATCAAACGCTTTTTCGATAATATTGAGATATGAGTCAGAAAGAAATAGTGCTTAGTGGCATAAGGGCTACCGGCAATCTTCATTTGGGCAACTACTTTGGTGCTCTCAGTAAATTTGTGCGTATGCAGGAAGATTACGACAGTAATTTCTTTATCGCAGATCTGCATGCCCTCACAACATCCACAGATCCGGATAAGCTTCATGCCAATGTTAAGAATATCATTGCCGAATACCTTGCGGCTGGACTTGATCCTGAGAAAGCTACTATTTTTGTTCAGAGCGATGTGCCTGAGGTAAGCGAGATGTATCTTCTGCTTAACATGCATGTTGGTATCGGGGAACTGATGCGCACGGCTTCTTTTAAGGATAAGGCTCGTAAGCAGCTCGGCATTAAATCTGAAGGCGATGACATTGAAAAGGAAATCATTGGTAATGATTCTAATAAACGAGTCAGCGCAGGACTTCTTACTTACCCCACTCTTATGGCAGTGGATATTCTTATTCAAAAGGCAAACAAAGTGCCTGTAGGTAAAGACCAGGAGCAGCATCTTGAGCTGACAAGACGATTTGCGAGAAGATTTAACTCATTTTATAATGTGGATTTGTTTCCGGAACCACAGAATTTTGACTTTGGTGGCGCACCTGTTAAGGTCCCCGGACTGGATGGCTCAGGCAAAATGGGTAAGAGCGAGGGTAACTGCATATATCTGATTGATGATGAAAAGACTCTTAGAAAGAAAGTGATGAGGGCTGTTACAGATGAAGGTCCGAAAGAACCGAATCAGTCGGTGAGTCAGCCTGTAGAAAATCTCTTTACTCTTCTTGAACTTACATCTACACCTGAAATTGTTAAGCATTACCGCGATGCCTATGCTGATTGCAGTATCCGCTATGGTGACCTTAAAAAGCAGCTCGCCGAGGATATTTTGAAGATCACATTACCGATTCGTGAAAGGATTCTTGATCTTCAGGGTGATGATGCTACAATATCTAAAATTG
>JAIDQW010000340.1 GCA_029062075.1 Paramuribaculum sp. | reverse complement strand
CTATCAATACTCCACACACTATTGCTGCCGGCAGATAGTCAAGTCCGCACCATTTCTTGATTGAAGGCAGACAAACGTCCACCGCGGTAACTCCGGCAGCTGCGATCTCCGCCTCTGGCGATAGCCATCTGACAATCCACGGAGCGGCTACGAGTGCAAAAAGTTCGCGGAAGATATTGGCAAGTAGTGCCACTGTAGCTATTTCGGCAGCGATAGTAACTCCCAGAGAAGGCTCCAACAGATTTCCTATCAGTAGAGATGATAGTGAATAATAGCCGCAGGCACTACCAACAGCCATGTACTGAGTCACTTCTCTGCCGAAAAAGGGAGCCAGAATCAAACCGGCTATTGCAGAAAAGAGGATTGCACCAGCAACAATAGCTATCGGCATGAGCAGGAGGCGGAAAGATATACTTTTAAGAATTTCAGGCAATTGAGAGTTTGACCCGATACTTAATCCTGCCTGTAGCATAAGCAGATAAAGAAGCCAGAGCGAAACGGTGTGAACAGTTTCAGAGCCGCACTGAGAGAAATAGCCCGCAGCGCATCCGGCAATGAAGCAACATATTGTTATCAGGCTACCCTTCATATCAGTCTTTCTTTATGTATCGTCTTACAGCGGAAACCAAAATCATGCTGCCGGCGGTAGCGAAAGCACCAACAATCAAAGACTCGCTTCCCAGAGAGGGGAGATGTTCTATCAGAAAAGGATTCGCACCGACACTGTAACCGAGAGCAGCTATGAGAACCCATACCGTCACAGTCATGGCTGATGCAAATTTTTTGATTCCCTGTGATGAATGAAGCAATCGTCCCAGGGCTATTCCGGCAAGCAATATCGCAATAATCTCAATCATGGCGCAAAATTACGCAAAAAGTCCGGAGTGGATTGCTCCGCTCCGGACTTAAATATAATAAGGTGTGTGCTGCTTATTTAACAGGGGAGATTCTGAGTTTGTAGCTCATTGGTTCGTTGGGTACTCTATACTTGGGAAGAGTATCAACATCCGCACCACAGGATGCATTGCCCACGCCACGTGTCCAAGCATCGAGATGAAGCACATTGTAAGGTCTCGGAGTCATGTCCCAGAAATGAGAAGCTTTCATAAGGTCAGCATCGGTATAGGGGAGAATAGAAAAACTTACATTACCTTGGGTTTCAATTGTTATGCCCTTACCCTCTGCGTTGGTGAGTGTGAGTTCGCGGAGACCTTCACGTCCGCCTGTACTCTGAGGCTTCACATAACGTTCAGGCATGTCGGCAACTGTGGTGGTGGACCGTCCAACCATTGCTCCATCCTTGCGGTCATTATAGTTTTCAAACGGACCGTAAGCATAGTAGTTCACAATGTC
>JAIDQW010000034.1 GCA_029062075.1 Paramuribaculum sp. | reverse complement strand
ACAGCACATAAGCCTTTGTCTCATAGCAAGATCGTGCCGGGTATTTGATAAGGAAACGGCTCGGTCATCAATTGTATAATTATAAACAATATCATTAATTGCAACAGATTTTGATGATACAGAGAATGCCCGAGATAATATATTAACGTCATCACAGCAGTCAATTCCCGGCATAGGTGAAATATCATTGCTCAACAATAATGATCTTTTAACCAATTTATTACAGAGACTGAAGTTAACAGTATTGAGAGGCATATAATTTAAGTCTCCAAATAGCTTTGATGGTGAAATTTGCTTTAACCGCTTGCCAGGGTAATGCTTATTCATTTTACCGCAAACTATATCAGCTTTATCGCAACGTGCAACTGCGAGCATCTTGTCTATGGCGTCCGCACAGAATGTGTCATCGGAATCGAGTCTCGCCAGAAATTCGCCTCGCGCATTATTTAATCCAAGAGAATAAGCGGCTGCAACACCTTGCCTGAAGGGCCTGTTTACCAATATGCTCTTCTCCTCAAAATCCGGGTGAAGGGCAAAAAAGTATTTTACTACCTCTTCACTATGGTCAGTACTGCCATCGTTCACCAAAATGAATTCTACCTCTTCCCTGCACTTCTGCAATAGAAGAGACTCCAAGGCCGCTTCTAAGGTTAATTCAGCGTTGTGAAACGGAACAATTACTGAAACCGCAACCATTTAATTTAGAAAACATAACCGATTGACATGGTAAACACCCCAGAGCCGTAATCTTTAAGAGCTCTGTATTTAGCCTCAAAAGAAAGTTTCAAAGTAGGTTTAACGTAGTATTCAATCCCACCACCAATATTTAACCCAAGTCTATCAAATCTGCTCTTTGCATCATCATTTTCTTTATAATCTTCTTTGAGCTTGTTCCATGAAGTATAATTTATGCCGGCAAGAGGATATAATGCAAATCTGTTGTCTTTTAATGAAAAGGGAATTTGTGCGTTCATATTTATGGAATAAGCATCAGTTCCGTTATTTCTGAAGGTGTACATAATATCCGGTGCAAGTCTGAATTTAGAACTGAAGGCATACTGAAAATATAATCCGGCTACGGCACTCTTATTACTGGTAGTATATCCACCTCTTAATCCTATACTTTTTTCACCTCTTTCAGCACCGTATGCACATTCACTGAAAAAACAGCCCATAACCATTAAAATGATGGATATGACACTCCTTCTATTTATATGAGAAAAAACTTTCATTTTTTTAATTGATAAACTTTTTACAAATATAGGTTTTTTATCCAAAACAAAGCCATTGCAATGAATTGTTTGATAGAAAAAATATAAATTTGCACAAAACAAGATTAATATGATAAACGGATTTGTTCGGGTTGCAGCAGCCACACCGATAGTTAAGGTTGCTGACGTTAACGCTAATGTTGCTGAAATACTTACTATAGCTGAAATACTTGACAAAAATGGAGTTCAGATAGTAGTGTTTCCGGAGATGAGTGTAACCGGCTATACTTGTGGCGATCTCTTTCACAGTTCTCTCCTTCTCTCTGAGGCAGCTAAAGGAATAGAACTTATCAAGGAATGGACAAAATATCATAATTTACATATTATTGTCGGTGCACCTGTTCAAATGGACACCGGAATTGCCAATTGTGCAATTTTCCTCCACGATGGTGAACAGGAATGTGT
>JAIDQW010000339.1 GCA_029062075.1 Paramuribaculum sp. | reverse complement strand
GAATGTGGCACTCCGTTGATTCCATAAACTTTAACTGAATCAATATTTGATTTCAGTTTGCCGCTAATTACACTCTGCAAGCTCGGATGAACATCAGCCTGAATAACTATCGGTAGAGTTGTGCCCGGAGCTGAGGTATACGGAACCCGTAGTGTGTCCGGTTTGACAGATGTAATCTGGACTCCCCCACCAAAATAATCTCTGAGCTTGGAATCTATCTTTACTTTTGACAAGGAAAAAAACTTTTTATCCGAGATATTGTCATTAAAAGATATTTTCAATGGAGCCGGCTTTCCCCATGAGAATCTTACCAGCTGAGACCCTTTGCCCTTCACTGAAACCCCAAGATATGAAGGTAAATTGCCTATAAGCGTTATACTGTCCGGGAGATCAGCAATTTCCAAGGGAACTTCATAGTCTCGCTGAACTTCTGAATCAAGTGACAAGAGAATCCAAAAGATAAAGGCTACGCACACACACATAAGATAGAGAACGGCATCTCTCCCCTTTGCGGACTGCTTTAGCTGTCGCACTTTCACAGCGAGATTTTTGATGCGTTCCACTATCATTACGGTGTAGCGTTAGATTTGTAAATTTATTTTGCGTCTTCTATTTTGTTAGAACTATCATTGATAACATCTGCAGCTGAAGGATAAACCGAACCCTTATCAACTCTTATTTCAACTCCTTTTGAAATTTCAATCAAAATAGTTGTTTCTTTGATACGACGAACCTTTCCGTAAATACCACCGGCTTTTACAATCGTATCACCTTCCTTGATGCTCTCACGGAACTTACGAATTTCTTTCTGCTTTTTCTGCTGCGGACGAATCATGAAGAAATAAAAAATCACGATAAGAACCACTATCATAATCAGATTCATCGCACCTCCGGCATTAGTATCCTGGAGTAAAACAAGATTATTAATCATCTTTTTAATTATTAAGTTATTATAATTTATTTGCTTAGCTTACCTTCCTGACGCAGATAATTTATTACTGAATATAAGATTCCATTTATAAATTGCCCACTTCGCTGTGTGCTATATGAATTGGCTATCTCAATGTATTCATTCAATGTAACTGCAATCGGAATTACCGGGAAATTCAGCAACTCAGCGATAGCCGTTATCATAATCACTCCATCCATAAAAGCAAGTCTTTCCGGATCCCATTGACTTGCATTTATAAATTTATCAATATAGGAACGATATTCCTCAAGGTTATTAACGGAGTACATAAAGAGTTCGGAGCCAAAACGGGCATCTTCATCATCCTTGAACTTAGGAAGTAGTTCAACCGGCTCTTTCTGGGAGTTAGCAATTCTCTTAACGGTTTTCAATACAAAAGTGCCCATTATTTCAATATCGTCATTCCAAAAGACGCTTTTCGATTCAAGTACTTCCGCAAGTTCATCTGATGGCAAAATAATGGATTTATATACAGC
>JAIDQW010000338.1 GCA_029062075.1 Paramuribaculum sp. | reverse complement strand
TCTGATAATGGGTCATTTGCTATAGCACCCTTTATTCCCTCTGAGACTATTGAGATAATTTCTCCGGAATTAAGTCCGGAGGCGGTGCTCGCTTTAGAGCAAACTGGTTCAATAGAACCGAATGTTGATTCTCCGGTTGAAACAACGTTTGGTGACTATTCCGTTACCGGAAATAAAGTAATAAATCAACTCGTTGAAAACGGAGGAAAAGTAGTTTTAAGCAGGGTCATAGTGGAAAAAGGAACAAATCCGATTTCAGTGGCTATCGAATATTTCAATTCACTACCTTCTACTTTCCGTTCACTTTTTTATACTCCGGAAAAGGGTCTTTGGCTTGGAGCTACCCCGGAAGTGCTTGCAAGTTACTCGTCTAAAGACAATACATTGACAACTATGTCGCTTGCTGGAACAAGGGCAGCTGGTACTTCTGGCAAATGGGACTCAAAAAATATTGAAGAACATAATTTTGTCACTGATTTTATTAAGGATATATTGAAGCCGAACAGTGATAAGGTTACGATATCTGATATGTATCCTGTAAAGTTTGGAGCTGTTGAGCATTTATGTGAAAAAATTATTGCAACCGGAATCAAAGATATATCATCTATTATTGCAGGATTATCACCAACACCGGCAGTGTGTGGCACTCCGAGAGATTTTGCTTTTCAGGCTATCAGTCAGGCTGAATCCCATTCAAGAGAATGTTATGGCGGATGGCTCGGTGTCAAGTTTGAAAAAGTGACTGAGGTTTTTGTGAATCTAAGATGTTCAAAGATTATTCCAAGTTCATCCGGTGGTGAGTATATATATAATGTGTATGCCGGAGGAGGTTTTACAGATAAATCGATAATAGAGGAGGAGTGGAACGAAGCAGGTCAAAAGGCTTCTATCCTTCTTGAAATCATAAAAGCATCTCGTTTAGATGGAGAATAAAGAAAAGAAAGGCAGTCCTGCTATAATAATAATCTTGGCGGTTATATTAGTTGCCGCTATATCTTTTGCACCACTGAAAAAATGGAGCAAAGGTCAACTCAAGGATTTCAGTCTTGTCTCTGATATTTTATATGACTCACTCCTTGTTGAAGATGAAGAGGATGATTCGATCGCTCTTCCTGATGTTGACCCGGCATTGCTTCTTGCCATGCAAGCAGATTCAGTAAAGGGAAAAACTATTAAAATAACACAATTAGACTCATTGGTCGCTGAAGATGGTGATATTGAGGAGGTTGTGCTACCTGAACCTATAGTCGTTGAAAGAACAGAGGCTGGAGTGTTACCAATAGAAGACTATTCTCCATCAGGAAATGGACTCGCCCACCTGAGAGCGGCATTGAATTCACCATCGCTTGCTCGAATTGCGGTGGTAGGTGACAGCTATATTGAAGGAGACATCTTTGCTCAGGATGTGAGAGAGAAACTTCAGTCAATATACGGTGGAAGCGGAGTTGGATATATGAGTATGTATTCTGAATTTCCGGGATTCAGAAGGTCTGTTCGTCAGAGTGGTAAAGGATGGACAATTCACATGGCAGGAAAGTCAGGGTCATCAGATAAATATATGGGGTTATGGGAGAATTACTTTACCTCTCAAGGAAATGCATACTCTCAATATAAAGGCTCTTCAAAACCACTTCATGTTGATTCATGGAGTATCTCAAGATTTTTGTTTATCGCTCCGAATGATTGTAAGATTAAAGTTAAAGCGAATGATATCGAGTCTGAATTTGATTTTTACGGTTCAAATGAAGTGCAGGAAGTAAAACTAGTGAATCCCGGCACTACTGAATTTTCAATATCTGTCTCATCATCCTCAATAATTGGACTGGGTGTGTGGCTGAATTCAGAGAGTGGTGTAAGTGTAGATTGTATGTCATCAAGAGGATTCTCAGGAGTTACTCTTGCCTCAATCAGCAAAGTGATTTCAGCTGAAACACGACAAATGATTGACTATGATTTAATTATTCTTGAGTTCGGAATCAATGCGCTTACAGCCAAGCAAAAGGATTACTCCGTTTATTGCAAACGAATGGTTAATGTGATTAATCATTTGAGGGAATGTTATCCAAACGCGGATTTTATGCTAATGGGTATTGGAGACAGGGGACAGAAAAAAGGTACGTCGGTCAAGAGTATGAGTACGGTTCAGAATATGATTGAAGCTCAACGCACTGCGGCAAGAACAGCCGGCTGTCTTTTCTGGGATACAAGAGCCGCTATGGGCGGAGAAGACGCCATTGTAGAATGGTCGAAAAAAGGTATGGCTAACAAAGATTATATTCATCTCACCCATAAGGGTGGTGAAGCTCTTGCAGATGAGTTCGTTAAAGCGTTAAGACACTCTCTGAAATGAAGTACTGGTTGCTAAGCATATTATATGTCTTTACCTGTCTTGTTGGTATTGCTCAGGATGTGGATTCTGAGGATATTGATGATGTGAGCGTCCGTGAAAAGGGTGTTGTTCTCTACAATGACGGCAAGATAGAAAGCGGTCAGATTCCATCTTTCATAAAGCGCGCATATAACAAAATTCAACTCAATGGAGCTGACTGGAGTACTTTGAGGGAGTCAGCCGCCAATACCGGTTCAGAGGTACTCTCTGTAGTGCATATCGGTGACAGCCATATTCAAGCTGAGATAGGTACTTCGGTGACGAGAGAACTTTTACAATTGGATTTCGGAAATGCCGGGAGAGGATTGTTGTCACCGTTAAGACTTTCGGGTACGAATCAGCCCACAGACTATGCTATCGAAAGCGGTAGTAAGTGGACAGCAGAAAAAGTTATGCGTCCACCGTGGAATCATTCAATGGGTTTTAATGGAACATCGCTGACACTCGTCGGTAAAAGAGGTAACCTTCGCTTCTATACGGCTGATGGTGAAGATAGTTATAATCCGTTCACTTCGGTACGCTTATTTTATGAGGGTAATATTACTATTACAGGTGTTGCCGATGAGCATGGAATGCCGGTGCCATATAAAGTCAAGCAGGGTAAAGATTATGTGGATATCACTCTGTGGCAACCGCTTACTGTTGCGGATAT
>JAIDQW010000337.1 GCA_029062075.1 Paramuribaculum sp. | reverse complement strand
TTTCAGCAAAAAGGCGGCTGTTGTTTCTCACATCATGACCAACAGCTACTGAAATCTGAGGAAGGTCAGCGAAAGCCTCCTTAAGATAGTTGGCAAGCCCCTGGGTAGCTGCTCCTACAGTGTAGATATTCATTCGGTTAGAGCCAACGCCCATAATACCGCGGAGACCTCCGGTGCCGAATTCAAGATCTTTATAGAATGCTTCGATAAGATCGGTTTTATCTTCCGCCTCAAGCATCTTTTTGACTTCTTTTTTAGTAGCGTCATCATAGCCCTCACCGAGCCACACATTAGCCTTTGCCACAACAGCATCGAGCAGTTCCTTGTTATTTTCCATTTCGGTAATTATATTTAATGATTTCAGAATTCGGGGGTATGTGACAAATTTACAGCAATTTCACGGAAAATCAAGCGTATTGAATCTAAAAAAACAAAAAAACGAATCCCCGACACTTTCGCGCCGGGGACTCGGAGTCACTTATTTATATAATTCTTACGAGATGTCTCGTTAGGGCTGTGTGAAGATTACGATACGGTTCCAGTTGTTTGTTTCGTAGGGCTGAACATCTGAGCCGTTTGCCTGGATTGTGAGGCGAGAAGAATCTACTCCGTAATTTACGAGGGCATCAACTACTGACTGACCGCGACGCTGAGAGAGCTCCATGTTGTAAGCTGATGTGCCGGTGTTCTTGTCTGCGTAGCCCTGTACGATTACATTTGCAGAGGGGTTAGCTTTCATCCATTCAGCAACGTTGTACACGTTAACCATTTCTTCGTCAGAGATCTTCGCGCTGTTGATTTTGAATCGAACTGAAGCGAGCATAGGAGTCTGAACAACTACTTCCTGAGCTACTACTTCGGGGCAAGGAAGCTGTGCTTCTGCTGCTGCGAGAGCTGCTGCTGTTGTTGCGAGTTCGCCACGGAGTGCATTTACCTGGCCGTTGAGCTGATTGATGTAACCAAGGTATTCACAGGGGTTATAAGCTGTATATTTGCGTTCACCGATATTGAAGAGGAAACCACCATAAACATTCACGTTAGCTTCGATAGGCTCACCTGATGCAACATTGTTGAAGTTGTCACCATAGAAATTAACTCTACCTTCAGCGAAGAAGTCAACATATTTGCAGAGGCGGAGGCGGAGCTGGATACCTGCAGAAACAGGGAGAGTCCATTCTTTAGTCTTGAGGTGTCCGTCGCCATCGTAAATAGAAGCGGTAGCGGGATCAAATCCCCAAGTGTAAGTTCCACCAACACCTACGAAAGGAATGATACTGAACACGCGGTCGGCTTTAGGTCCTGCGATTGAGTTGAACATATCCCACATAAGGTCTGCATTTGCGTTAGCCATGTTCACGCTCTGAGTTTTGATCCAGTCCATATGCATCTTACCATAGTAACCGGTAACGCGGAATCCCAAATATGGGCTGAACCAGTGACCGAAGCCTACATTGTAGAGGGCTGTGATGTGGTGTTTGTCCTTGCCTTTTGCCAGATAGTGATCAGTGTAGGGAACCTGCATACCTGCACCTAACTGAATAAACCAATTGTCTTTCCAAGAAGATGTGTAGTGGGTTTTGCACTCTACCGGTACTTCGGTAACAACAGTTTCTTCTACAACAACTGCTTCCTGAGCATTAGCTGTGTTCGCTGCGAACATCATAGCACCGCATCCTGCGATCGCTAAAAGAAGGTTCTTTTTCATTTCTCTCGTAATTTTTTTTTGTTAAACTTATTTTTTATTTTTTCTTTTTTTTGTTTTGCAAACCCGGTGGTAAAACCTTGATAACCGTGCCGTGGTTGGCGTTTTGATTTAATAACATATCCTTACTTTTTTTTGTTCGCGCAAAAATGATTTTTTTTTGATTTTCTTTAAATTTTCCCTCGGATTGGACTTTTCTCACTAAATTTGCACCTTAATTTATATATAACCCCGAAAATAATGTATAAAAAAAATATAGCTGTTATCGGAAGCACAGGCTCTATCGGCACCCAGACACTCGATATTGTCAGTGAAAATCCGGAAAGATTCGGGGTGAGCGTTCTTGCCGCAGGCAGCAGAGTGACCGACCTGATAGAGCAGGCAAAGAAGCATCGCCCGAATTTAGCAGTGATTGCTGACGAATCTAAATACAGCATCTTACGCAATGCTCTTGAACCGCTCGGCATTGAAACCGCTGCCGGAAGCAAAGCACTTGCCGATGCGATGGAACGCGATGATTTTTCGACTGTTGTCACAGCAACCGTAGGCTACAGCGGCCTCGAACCCACCATACGCGCCATCCGCTCAGGCAAAGATATTGCTCTCGCCAATAAGGAAACTCTGGTTGTTGCAGGTGAGTTAATCACACGAATGCTTGCTACCTCAACGGCTTCAATCCTGCCTGTTGATTCGGAGCATTCAGCTATTTACCAGTGTCTTGTAGGTGAGGATCCGGCTACAGTTGACAGACTGATCATCACTGCTTCAGGAGGTCCATTCCGAACCCGGTCTGCCAAGGACCTGCAGACTGTCACTGTGGCAGACGCCCTGAAACATCCCAACTGGAATATGGGCAACAAGATAACCATTGACTCGGCCACAATGATGAACAAGGCGTTTGAAATAATTGAAGCCCGCTGGCTATTCAATATCCCCGGACAAAGAATAGAGGCGGTGGTACATCCTCAGAGCATAGTTCATTCAATGGTTCAATTCTGCGACGGGGCGGTTAAAGCCCAGCTCGGCGTGCCTGATATGCATCTGCCTATCAGATATGCCCTCGGTGATGCAAGGCGCACAGACTCCCCGGAGCGACGGCTGACTCTCAGCGATTATGCCTCACTGACCTTTGAGAAGCCCGATGTAGAAAAATTTCCCTGCCTGAATCTTGCGTATCGCGCCCTTGACGAGGGTGGGACAACGCCATGTATAATAAACGCTGCGAATGAGATTACCGTAGCAGCATTTCTTGAAGGGCGAATCAAATTCCTCGACATATACAAGGTTATAGAGACAACCCTTGAACGTACCGAAAAAATAAAACATCCGTCGTATGAAGATCTTGTAGCAACAAACGCCATAGCAAGAACAAGAGCTAACGAAATAATCAACTCACTGAACTAAAATATATGGAATCATTTCTTATAAAAGCCGCCCAGCTTGTTGTAGCACTTGCCTTTCTGGTGATAATACACGAGTTCGGTCACTATATCATAG
>JAIDQW010000336.1 GCA_029062075.1 Paramuribaculum sp. | reverse complement strand
AGCACCTGAAGTCAAATCACAAAGATTATACCACTGCGCGCGCTCTTAAAGCACTGGTAGGTAAGCGTCGTCGTCTCCTTGACTACCTTATCAAGAAAGACATCAACCGCTACCGTGCCGTTATCGCTCAGAAAGAGCTCGGCATCAGAAAGTAAGCTTGGAAAGCCTACTTTAACACAACCACAGAGAGGCTGCATCAATTGGATGCAGCCTCTTTCGTTTTCAATAAAGTCTGGTATTTTTTTAAAAAAATTTGCACAATAACCAAAATCCCCTTATCTTTGCGCCAACAAAAGCATCCAATTAATATTTTATCACTTACATAACTATGAAAAATTTCACATTCGCCATGAAGTGGCACGAGATTCTCAAATCCTATCCGGAAGACATTCGCAAAGAGGTCTATTTTGCTGTTATTGAATACGCTGCAACAGGACAAGTCATTGAACTACAACCGCTCGCCCGCATGGCATTTGACTTTATCCGCTACGAGATAGATGAAAAAGCCAGAAGAAGAGAGGCGCGTCTTGCAAAAAAGCAACAGAATGAAACGCGCCCGGAAGCAAAAACGGACACCGCTGTTGACAAAATAATAGATAAATTTTATTCTCAAGGTAGAGCACCCAAGCCCGTAACGGTGTCAAACGGAGGAGTTCATGTAACGATGTCAGATGAGCGCATTCGCAACTTTGTGGCGGTTTGCGTTCAGGATATGCTCGCTAAAGGTCATAAGCCTGAGAAAGAAGGCTCAAGATTCATGTCGTCGCTCGGCTCCCTTGTTGCAAACCGGTTTGAGGTTCTTCGCCAGGATATTCTGTCTCGCCGACCCACTGCGCAGTTCTCAGAGGTGCTCTGGGAGGCGATGGAGAAAAACGCCCACGAGCAGTTCGCCGCGTAGCACCCTGCTTCAATTATCTGATTCAAAGACCCGGTCGGTACTGTTAAGAAACTGATTAGAGACGGAAAGGGATAGGCATGATGCAGTAAACCGGCACACTCGTACCATTGATTTTTCCGGCTACCCACTTAGGCATTTTTGATATGATTCTGAGGGCCTCCTTATTCAGAATCTCATATTCCCCTCTTAGCACTTCGGCATTTGATATGGATCCATCCGCATTGACTATAAAACTGCAGAGCACTCTGCCCTGGATTCCTGCGGCGTAAGCTTCATGGGGATACTTGCGCTCTCTGTTAATAAACTTTGTCATAGCGCCATCGCCACCGGGAAAATGAGGCTGCTCATCAACTGAATCATAAGTAAAGGCCTCAAGCTCAACCATCCGGTTTCCTGCCACTACCGTCTGATAAGTTACAACACGCCTGAATTGAGCCTGCGCATCAACAGCAAAGGCTATCAGCGCCATGACCACAAGCAGACGAGTCAATCGGAAAGAGTTGTGATATACTGTGTACAAATTATTATTCTTTTTTTACTTCCTCCTAAAAGGTATTAACCTAAGGTTTCGACAAAATTACCTCTTGATTCCGAAATTTTCAAAAGACAAATACCGATTTTGATAATGATTATTATTGTTTTATCTTTGTTGACAATTTAAAGATACCGGATTTTCTCCACTCCTTATATAATAGTGTGGGTAAAACACACGTTATTAGGTGGCGAATATCTTACTGCATGAATAATATCCGACACATAATAACCGCACTTTTGCTGACGCTCGTATATGTCTGCGCCTTTGGTTCCGACAGTAGCCCGGCTTATAACTTCCTTAATATCACATCCTCTCCGAAGATCTATGGCTTGGGAGGTGTGAATATCTCATCAACTGATGCCGGGCTGCTTGCCACTGATCAAAATCCGGCTCTTCTCGGGCAGGAGCACAGCACACGCTTGGATATAAGCTATATGAGATATATCGCCTCCAGCAATTTTGCATCACTCGCCTATTCGCACTCTGTTGGAGAAAGAGGCGCTTGGGCTGCTTCACTCCACTATTTCGGCTATGGAGATATGGAGAGAACCGATGCTTCGGGGGTGAGCATGGGCAATTTCTCACCCAAAGACCTGGCTGTTTCTGGATTATATTCTCATGATTTCACTGAGCGTCTGCGTGGTGGTTTCGCTATTAAGGCACTGTACAGCACCTATGATTCCTACACTGCATTTGCCCTCGGAGTGGATCTGGGTCTGAACTATTATGATGAGGAGCGGGACCTTTCACTCAGTGCTGTTGTGGTGAATCTTGGAGGACAGATTAAGAGATTCAATGAGAGCTATGACCGGTTGCCAATTGATTTAAGATTGGGCTGGACTCAGTCTTTCCCCGGTTTTCCTGTCAGATTTTCAGTAACTGCATGGAATCTTACCAAATGGAATCTCCCTTACTATCACACCGGAGATGGCTCACTTGACAGTAAGCCCGAGCTCAAATCATCTTTCGCCTCAAATCTTTTCAGGCACCTCGTGTTTGGCGCTGATATTATTCCTTCCGACAAGTTTTACTTCTCACTCGGCTACAATTACAAGACTCGCACCGACATGAGCACATATAATAGAAATCTGCTCAGCGGGTGGTCGCTCGGAGCAGGGCTTAATATTGGCACCTGGGGAGTGGGGCTTGCATTTGCTCAGCCACACACGGGAGCCACAACGCTTATGGTGAGCCTTAGTGCCGGAATATCTGAATTAATTGGTAAATAAAAAACCTCGAAATATGACTGCTGACAAAAACAAAATAATAGTTGCGATAGACGGATACTCTTCATCTGGTAAAAGCACTATGGCTAAAAAACTTGCTGCCGACCTCGGTTACAGGTATATCGACAGCGGAGCGATGTACCGTGCGGTAACACTTTTTGCTATGGAACACGGAATGATTTCCGAATCCGGTTCGGTTGACGAAACGGCACTGACGGATGCCCTCAGGAATATCTACATTGACTTTGCCGTAACCCCTGAGGGACAGCACACCATGTTGAACGGAGTGGATGTTGAACACCTCATTCGCTCGCTTGAGGTGAGCAACCATGTTTCTCCGGTAGCGGCTATCCATTCTGTCAGGCAGGCACTTACTGCTCAGCAGCAACGGTTTGGCGCGGAAAAGGGAATTGTTATGGACGGCAGAGATATAGGCACAACAGTGTTTCCTAACGCTGAGATGAAAGTGTTTGTAACAGCTTCCCCTGAAAAAAGAGCCCGCAGACGATTCATTGAACTGCAGCAGAACGGCACCCCCTCTTCATACGAAGATGTGCTGGCTAATGTTATTGAGCGCGACCACATTGACGAGACAAGAAAAGAAAGCCCGCTTCGAAAAGCTGATGATGCCGTGATTCTTGACAATTCTGACATGTCATTGCAGCAGCAGGAAAAATGGTTGATGGATTTGTATAACAGAATCACTTCTGAGATTAATGGCAGCAACTGTTGAAATAGATTCTGAATCAGGATTTTGCTTTGGGGTGGTCACTGCTATCAGAAAGGCGGAGGAGGTGCTTGACAAATGCGGCACGCTTTACTGCCTCGGAGATATTGTTCACAATAGCGACGAGGTTGAACGCCTGCGTAGCAGAGGACTCATCACCATCACCCATGATGATCTCGCCAAACTGAAAAATGTGACGGTTCTGCTTCGTGCCCACGGTGAGCCGCCCTCTACCTATCGCATTGCTAAAGAAAACAATATTGAAATAATTGACGCAACCTGTCCGGTGGTTCTAAAGCTGCAGCAGCGCATCAAGCACACTTTTGACAATGACTCCGCCACACAGATTGTAATATATGGCAAGAATGGTCACGCCGAAGTGAATGGACTCGTCGGGCAGACAAACGGTAAAGCCATTGTTGCAGAGAGCATTGCCGACCTCGATAAAGTGGATTTCTCGCGCGATATCAGCCTCTACTCACAAACCACTAAATCACCGCAGGGTTTCCGGGCTATGATTGAGGAGATTAATCAACGTAAGAATAGCAACACCCGTTTTGAGCATTTCGACACCATCTGCCGCCAGGTCAGCGGTAGAGCCGGAAGCCTTCGCGAATTTGCCGCTGCTCACGATGTTATTCTCTTTGTCAGTGGAGCTAAAAGCAGTAATGGCAAGGTGCTCTGCGCCGAATGTGCCGGAGTCAATCCCAGAACACATCAGATTGCTAACCCTGAGGACATCAATCCTGATTGGCTCACAGATGCACACACGATAGGTATATGCGGTGCTACCTCCACCCCCAGATGGCTTATGGAAAAAGTCAAAACCAAAGTTGAGGAGATTAACCAAACCGCTACCGCAAAATGACACGATGAATAATTTCGTTGCCATAGATGTTGAAACCGCAAACAATTATCCCACAAGTATCTGCGCAATTGGAGCCGTTAAAGT
>JAIDQW010000335.1 GCA_029062075.1 Paramuribaculum sp. | reverse complement strand
CACTATAACACTCACGATAAGCAGCTCTATGCTCATCCACAGGTTAGTGCGCCATTCGTGGCGTATTTGTTTTATAAGTTTACGTTTCATGGTAATGTTATTTCTTCGCATTTATGGCATCTACAACATTGATTCGGCTTGCGCGTATAGCGGGTAAGCCGCTACTTATAAGATTGAGCACGAAGCAGAAAATAAGCACGTAGGCAAATGTGCTCCAGGCAAACAGAGTTCCTGCGCCGGGAGTGAATTCCGTACGGTAATTCATAAACATACCTGCTGAATAAATGGAGTTGAAGAACAGTCCGCCGAATATCCATGATAGAATGAGACCTATCAGACCACCGGCAAGAGTGATAATCATATTCTCGGTTATGATGGAGGTTATTATGCTTGATTTTGTGGCACCGAAGGCGCGGCGAACACCAATTTCACCCGTCCTGGCTGCAAGACGGCTGCGGGTCATGGTGCTGAGATTGATAGCCGGGATAAGAAGCAGTATCAGATACAGCATATATTCCTTTCGTTTTCCTCCTGAAACATCTGCTGCACCACCGGATATATAATTGTACTCCTCATTTGTATATGGAGCACCATCTAAATCCGATTCAAGTTGCTCGGATGCTTGCCCGGCATTGTATTTGGCAAGGTTGTCATTAACTTCATTCTTGATTTTTGCTATGTCTTTTTTATCGGCGGCAAGCATGGCTACGGCGAATCTGCCGGTACCGTATTTATCGTTATCGCTTGGTTCACTGTAGGGAAGGGGAGTCCATATCTGGGCGTAGGCATATTTGGTTACAGGTGAAACATTGTCAACCACGCCAATGACTGTATAACTGTTCTCATCTATAAGGATACTTTTGCCTACAGCATCCTCAATGCTCTTGAACATGTGCTGCGCCATCGCTTTGTTTATTACCGCTTTGGAGAAATGTGATTCCACATCAGTCTCATTGTAAGGACCACCGGCAAGAAAGTTGAAATCATAGATTTTGAAAAAATTGGCATCGGTGTTCTTGGTATCAGCATCAAATACCGGCACCCCCGGAGCATTTACCTTGGAACTCCCGATCCAGTTGGTGAACACGGAAATCATTTCCGGTGTTGTAAGCGGTTTGAAAACTTCATCAACAATTTTTATACCCACGGATGATTGGCGCATCATATTGTTTGCTGTGTCAGTTGACACTGTTCTTACGCGATTGGCATAAATAAGTCTGTCGCGGGCGGTTTCCGGCGATAACGGCACTATGGACACCTGATTGAGCATCACTACCACCATTATCAGGAATATGGCGAGCGCGGTACCGAGAATAGTCACCCAGGCTATTACCGGCTGTTCCTTCAGTTCGTTTATTATCTGTTTCATATTGGTTGATTCTAAAATATCTGTTGTTATTCATGGGCAAGGGCACCAGCCGGATCTATTTTCATGGCTTTGCGGGCAGGGAACCAGATGCCTACTGTCACTGCGAGAACCACCAGTCCGAGCGTTATTGCGGCGCAGGTGATATATTGCCACAATGGGGCTGAATCGGTGAAAAGATACACCACGAGGTCAAGTTTTATCAGACCCCAGTCGCAAATCCAGGCTACCGGTGTGACCGCCGCGAGTATCAGCAGACCTTCACCCATCAGACGGCGGAAAATCTGACCGGAAGTGGCGCCGTTGACTTTGCGGATGGCGATTTCACCTGTACGGTTCTGGGTGCGGAACCAGAATGCGCCGAGTAAGCCGAGGAATATGCTCACCAGAAGGAACATCACTAATGTCAGCCGGTTATTGACCTCTGATACTATATCCTTCTGATTGAGGGTTCTTATAACGTCAAGCGAAATAAGATCGTTGACATACACATTTCCGACACTCAGGTAGTTACCGGTTTTCTCATTTATCCATTCTACAAATTCTTTCTTTTTTGAGGGGTCTATCTTTACGGTAATTTCATATCCGGCACCGGGGTTCTTAGGACGGTCTTCATTTATATCTGCCTTAACAATAGTTCTGAAATATGTAGGTTCGTAGTCGTTACGCTGCTGATTGACAATGGTTTTGACGGGCAGGGTGCTGGAGTCGTTGTCAAGAAACAACCAATCCTCGGCAATTTTTGACGGGGTATTGTACTCCACTACATCCTGCATCTCAAAGGTGTTTTCGCTCACCAGCACTCCGCGACCGTCTTTAAGAAATTCCGTTAGTTCCTCCGGAGTTTCTCCGTTGGCACCGGGAATACTCATCACTGTGATGTAGGATGGAGAAATCATTTTTCTGGCAAAGAAACCGTTGAATACTTCCTCTGAACCATCTTTACGAATCAGAGAGTAGTTACTGCCGTTGAAATTATAGTTATACGGAACAGCGTAGTATGATAGAGCGAGTGATTTTACTCCGGGTGCTTCACGTAGGCGGAGAAGCATCGCTGCCATATCGTCGCTCAGGCTCTCGTCGTCACCTCGTGACTCATCATAATCACTTCCTTCGCTATTCATGACATCATAGCCCACCAGCCACACATTGGAAATGTCATAGCCCGGTGTGCCTGTGCGCACCCAAAGTGTGGAGAATACCGTTACAAGCACATACCACATAACTACACTCACAATCAGAAATTCGGCGGCAAGCCATAGGTTGGAGCGCCATTCGTTACGTATCTGAACTGATAATTTTCTTTTCATCTTGCGATAGTTTAACGGGTTAGACCTCCGAGCGCTTCAACGGGACTGATGCGTGATGCTCTCCATGCCGGCACACCTGCGCTGAGCAGATTGAGAACAAAGCAGACAAGCACGGCTATGCCGAGCGTTGACCAGTTGATCAGCATACCGGCGGTAACATTGCTGCCGGATGAGAGCAATCCGAATGACGGCATAGAGGATTCGCAGTAAATCCAGGCGAACACAACGCTGAGAATCAGTCCGATGATGCCACCGATGAGAGTGACGAACAGATTTTCGTTGAGAATATCAAGTAATACTCTTGAACGTGTGCAGCCGAATGCTCTTCTTACACCGATTTCGCTCACTCTGCGGCGCAACCGGCTCTGGGTTATCACCGAGAGGTTGATTGCGGGGATGAGAAGCAGAATAATGTATGACGCATAGCGCTGTTTGCGCTCGCCGGTGAGATCCGGAGTGCTGTTTGAGCCATGAGGTATAATCACCTCTTCCTGAGTGAACGGCTGATTGTGATATACAATCTCCATTGCGTCATTGGCTCGTTTGCGACCGTTGATAAGCTCGATTCTGTGTGCCGTTTCATCCTTTATCTCCTGCGCGCTCACACCTTTGGAACGGATTAGATAGGCTCTGAACGGACCTGCCTCCGGAGTCTTCTCACCCATGCCCCAGGTCTCATCGGCTCTGTTCACAGCGTTGTAGGATATGAATACATCCGAGTATGCGTTAGAAGCCAGGGTAGAGATGTCGGCAACCACCGCAGCGACCTTATAAGGTATGCCGTGGATAAGGATTTCTCTGCCGGCAACATCTGTGCCGCCGAGAATCGTTCTTGCCACACTCTCGGTTATAACCGCCTCTTTTATTCCTGCCTCAGACACAGCGTGGTCAAAAGGCTTTCCGGAGAGTATTTTGAAGTTGAACACGCGGAAAAATGCATCATCCACTGTTGCCAAATTGATTGTAAGCGGACGGCTGTCAACCGATTTCACATCTGTGCGTTCCAACTCCCGAATGGCATAGCTCACCTCCTCAATGCCGGGCATGTCTTCATACAGCTCCTTGAGATAAGAGAGCGAGGCGCTCATTGACATATTTATATTGTCATCGGGATTTACGCCGACGATATGTATAAACTCACCATGCATAAGCCTGTCGCGCTTGCTCTCGGGTGCAAACGGAATGACATTGACATTATACAGCATCACCACTACCATAATAAGGAAGATGGAGAGTGCGGTGCCGACGATGGTCACACCGGAGATAAGGGGTTGCGATTTTAGTTCACGAAAAAGCTTTTTCATGCGGGTAGTTGATTACTGTACCTGTCTGCCGTCGAAGAAGCGCACTATGCGGTCGGTCTGTTTAGCCTGCTCCTCATTGTGAGTCACCATGACGATTGTTCTGCCATCCTCCTTGTTGAGCTTGTGAAGAAGATCCATCACCTCGGCACCCATCTTGGAGTCAAGATTACCGGTGGGCTCGTCGGCAAGAATTATCTCCGGGTTGCCTACAATAGCTCTTGCTACGGCAACACGCTGACACTGACCGCCGGAGAGCTGAGAGGGCATGTGCTTCATTCGGTGACCGAGTCCTACTCTTTCAAGCACCTCTTTCACCTTTGCCTTGCGCTCTTTCTCGCTGAGACCGGAACGGTATATGAGCGGCAGCTCCACATTATCCATCACATTAAGCGAGGGGATGAGGTGGAAGCTCTGGAACACGAAGCCGAGATTGGAGTTGCGGAAAGCGGCGAGCTTGCTGTCGCTCATCTTGTCGGTAGAGGTGCCGTTGATTTCAACCGTGCCTGTTGTGGGATTGTCGAGTAGTCCGATAATATTAAGGAGAGTTGATTTGCCACAGCCCGAGGGACCCATGATTGAGATAAACTTACCTTTTTCCACATCAAGATTCACATTTTCGAGTGCGGTTGTTTCGATTTCATCGGTGCGATACACCTTACCTACGTTTTTTACTGAAATGATTGCCATTGGTCTATTATTTTTTATTGTGATTTATTTTTAATCTATTTGTATTTTCATAATTTGACATATCCGATATCACCACTCTGTCGCCGGGCTTGAGTCCGCTCACCACCTCGACATACTCATAGTTGCTGTCGCCGAGTTTTAATAAGCGCTTCTCCATCTCGTCATCGCTTGTGAGAACAAACATCTCATATTGTCCGGGACCTTTGAAATATGCACCGGTAGGGATTCTAACTGCTTCGTCCTTGATGTCGTTCATCACATATACATCGGTTTTAAGTCCGCTGCGCAGACGGCTGTTGTCATCTTCATCAAGCATTACGGTAAATGATATCACGCCGTTTTTGCTGAGAGGAGTCACATTGCTGACTGAGCCGTAGAGGCGTGTTTTGCCAATCTTTACCACCGCTCTGCTCCCTACCATCACTTTGTCACCGTAAGAATCGCCGATTTCGGCATCGACCTTGAAGTGTGAGAGGTCGGAAATAACTGCGACTTTTTCACCGGAACCTATCTGCTGACCTATCTGGTTATTGATAAAGGTTAGTGTGGCTGCTCTTGGCGAGCGTATGCGCGCATCTTCAAGGGTGCGCATTTTCTCAGCAAAATCCTTGTCGAAAATGTCGAGTTCCAGAACTTTCATCTTCACGGCGGCATCCTTAACCTGCTTCTCATTTGAATATTGCTGCCTGAGCTGCTGGAGTTCAAGCACTCCGGTGTTGTAAGCAAGTTCGGCTTCTCTCACGCGGTCGCCGGTACCGGAACCGAGTGAATCGAGGCGTCTCTCGTTAGCCACTTCCACACGCTTGCGGTTCACATCCATCTCCTTGACCTTTATCTGCATCTCCATATTGGAAAGGGCTGTGTGGTTGTTTAGCCGCAGCTGCTCTAAGTCAAGCTGTTTCATTCGCCGCTGGTCGCGGAGCTGATTGATTTCATTCTCGGTGCTCTGCAGGTCGAGACGCAGCAGGGGAGTGCCTTCATGAAGGCTATCCCCCTCTTTGGCATACACCTCCATGATTTTGGTGCTTATAGGGGAGTTGATAATCTCCTCAAATGCCGGCACGACCTTGCCAGAAGCACTCACCGAGGTCTCGATAGTACCTTTGTCGGCAGTGCCAATGGTAAGTTCAGACTCATTTATGCTCCTCCTGACAAGCGATATAGCAATCGCTATTACAAGGATAATGCACCCCGCTATGGAGCTCCATTTGATTATCTGTTTTCTTTTTGCGCGTAAGCGCTCCTCTCTGGGTATTTCTCTGTCCATTGTCGGATATTATATTTAGCTTCAGATTTATGCCATAATAAATAGCATAAATCATGCCAAAAATATAACCGACTGATAATCAGAGGTGGAGTTTTTGCGCGGGTGTACGGAATCGTACACTATGTCCGTCCCTCTTCAAGTTATTTGTCAGCGCATGCGGCTACCGCCTCCATCAGAAGGGAATTATTCTCAAGGATAGTTTCTACAAATTCGCGGAAAGCACCGAAGCCGCCATGCACCATACCTACATGATTTACCTGCGACTTTATATAACCCGCGCTGTTGGCGGGACATCCGCTGCAACCGACAGCCTTAAGCAACGGCAGGTCATTTACATCGTCACCGATAAAGGCTACCTCGTCAAGGGTTATTCCAAGCTCCGCGCAAACCTCTTCAGCAAGTGCGAGTTTATTCTTCACGCCAAGATAGCAGCGGTCAATACCCAGTTTCTGTGCGCGTTTAGCAACAATCTGTGTGTTTTCACCGGTCATAATAGCCACCGGAATACCATAGTGGCGAAGAAAGGCTACTCCCCAGCCATCTTTCACGCTGAATTTTTTCATGTAGTCACCCTCAGCGGTGTAGTACATTCCGCCGTCGGTCCACACACCGTCTATATCCGTGATAAAAAGTTTCGGGAGCATAATTATTTAATTGACTGTGGATAAATTATTTCATCGGCAAGAAGGTCTGTGACAACGGTCTTGCCCACAACCTTGTCGCGGTCAACCCATTTGAAGCCGTCACCGGGGCTGAGCAGATGAATATCATCCTCGGTAATGATGTGTCCGGCCGGCAGCGGTTTGTTAGTGGCTATTGAACGTTCCAGTTTCACTTTGGCAGATGCGACAGCCGGGTCAATATACAGGTCTTCTTTGCCAAGCCATCTCTCAGCGAGCCTTATATCCCTGACCATTCGGTTCACTCCGTCCGGTCCGAGCGAGCCCTGCTGATCGGTGCCCTTCATCCGGCGATCAACAGTGATATGTTTCTCGATAATTTTCGCACCCATTCCAACAGCCACTGCGGGAGCCGCTATGCCGATAGTGTGGTCGGAAAAACCGATGGTGTATTGCGGATAGTGCTTAAGCAGATAAGTTATTGTGTTCAGATTCAGATTGTCCGGCATGGTCGGATACTGGCTCACACAGTGGAGAATAGCTATGTCGGAATGATATCGGGTTATAACATCGAGAGCTTCGTCAAGTTCTTTTTTTCCTGCCATTCCGGTGGAAAGGATAATAGGAATACGGGTTTCCGCCATAGCCTGAAGGAGGGGAAGGTTTGTTAGGTCACGGCTTGCCACCTTGAGCTTGTCGGGAGTAAACAGTTTGAGCAGCGACAGGCATCCTGTCGAACAGAGGGTTTCCACAAAGTCAAGTCCGAGACTCTTGGCGTGACGGTAAACCTCCAGGTGATCCTCGTCTGAGAGTTCCAGAAACGCCCTGTGCTCACCGTAAGTCTTGCCGAAAGAGTGTGGGGAATCATACGGGCGGTTCATCTGCGATGCGGCAAGTTCCTCCTTAAGATCACGCTTGGTGAGTTTCACCGCATCCATAGGACGCAGATCAAGGTTGCACGCATCGTCGTGCACCGGTCGCGCCACTAAATCAACAATCAGTTTGGCTATATCAACAGAGCCGTTATGGTTCTGACCAATTTCTCCAATTATGTAAGTGCTGTTCATTTTTCGTTCTGTTCAATATTTTCTTTCATTACCGAGTGGTATCGCGGCTCTGAGTCAACAAGCTGAATGAGTGATTTAAGCGAGCCGTCTGTCTCAATTTTGTGGCGTGAGTAAAGCTCCTGAAGAAGCGCGAAATCAGCCGGGGTGTCCAGAGTGAGCCTTATATCGGTGCGTGACTGCAAAAAATCCGGCAGCGGCTGGTATTCAATGCTGAAATCCTGGGGATGAGTGTATAGATAAATGGTAACATGCTCACGGTAAAGCTTCTCATCGGTTGCAGCAGCGGCACGGCGAAGCGCATCGGTAGTGGCGAGTTCGGCGTAGAGACCGAGGTGAGATTTTATAGTGGGTCTGCCATCGGGAAAAGCGAAAGCAACATAGTCTGCCCCGCTG
>JAIDQW010000334.1 GCA_029062075.1 Paramuribaculum sp. | reverse complement strand
GTACACATTATTTCAATATCGCCTCCATAAAGGCTTTTACCAGTCCGGCTGATTTTCTGCCGGGACTTATTTCAAAGCGGCTGTTTATATCCACACCAGCCATCTGTGGAAGCGTTGCAGAAGCTTCACTGACTGCTTCGGCATCCTCCGGTCCGATTCCTCCGCTGAGTAGAAACGGAACTGACTGTCTGTATTCCTTTAAGCGCGTCCAGTCGAATTTCTTACCCGAACCACCAAAGCCGGAAGTTGCGGTGTCAAACACAAACATATCCACTGCATCTTCAAATCCAACTATCCGATCCATAGCCACACCTTCTCCTATCCCTATCGCTTTAATCACTTTAAGGCTGGAGGAACGCAACTGCCTGCACACTTCCGGAGTCTCATTGCCGTGAAGCTGTACTCCGGTCAGCGAATATCTTTGCACATCATCCATTATCCGGTTGATGGTTGAATTAACAAATACCCCGATTCTTTCTATATCCTCCGGAATAGATTTGACCACTTCTGGGTTCAGCGAGCAGGCATTTCTGGGAGATGGCGGATAAAAAATGAATCCCATCATAGATGGATGCAACTCCGCTATCAGGCGAATGGATTCCGGGTGAGACATACCGCAAACTTTCACTACCATAATCTCCGGTGTTTATCGGGCAAGAAACTGAGCTAAAGCAACCCCGGGATCTGGTTCGCGCATAAAGGTCTCCCCTATCAGAAATCCTTTGTATCCCACATCTCTGAGGCGACGCACCTCATCCATGGAAGTGAGTCCGCTTTCGGCAATCTTAACCACATTGTCCGGCAATTCACGGGCAACTTTCAGAGAAAGCTCCGGATCAGTGTGGAATGTTGCCAGATTTCGGTTATTCACCCCAACCATCTCAACCTCCTCACAAAATTTATCAAGTTCCTCCTTAGAATGAAGTTCGAGAAGCACCTCAAGCCCCACAGTGTGGGCACACTTTGTAAACCGCTCTATTTCAGTTCTTGTGAGAACAGAAGCTATAAGTAATATTGTGTCAGCTCCGAAGTGTGCAGCCTCATGTATCTGGAACTCACTCACTATAAAATCCTTTCGCAGCAACGGAATATCAGTTAGCGACCTGGCGACCGCGAGATCAGTAACGGCACCACCAAAAAAAGGTGTATCCGTGAGAACAGAGCAAGCGGTTGCTCCTGCCTTCGTGTAACCTGGAATCACTTTCTCAACAAGTGCTTTAGGGTGTATTTCACCTCTGGAGGGTGAACGACGCTTGAACTCGGCTATTATTCCCGTAGCACTTTCAGAGAGCGCACCGCTCATTGACCTCACTTTGGCATGACCGCAACAGCTGTACGAGCACAATGCACTCACCGCTTCTACCTCTCTTCGCTTGTTGCTTACTATCTGCTGTAATATATCAGCCATGGCTCAGGAATTTAATTCAACAAATTTTCTGAACGCTCCGAGTGCCGCACCGGAGTTTATTGACTCCCTTGCCTCTTTAACCGCATCACTGATAGAAATTTCCGGTTCGAGCGTGCGGATAGCGAATGCGGAATTAGCCACAACACAGTCAGTCTGCGCTTTTGTAGCGGTGCCGGTAAGCACTCGGTCGAATATTGCTGCAGCTTCCTCAACACTGTCACCGCCTGACAGTGATTCCTGCTCAACTGTTTCAAAACCCAGATCCTCCGGATTCAAGAGAATTTCCTCTCCGGTGGAACAGACTTTGAACGGTGATGTAAGTGAAATTTCATCATATCCGTCAAGCGAGTGCACCACAGTACAATCTATCCCCTCATGCTGAGCAATGTAACTATAGAGGCGCAAAAGTTTGAGATTATACACACCAAGAAGCTGATATCGCGGCATAAAAGGATTTACAAGCGGACCGAGCATATTGAAAAATGTTCTCACCCCGAGCGCTTTTCTCACCGGTCCCACACTTTTCAGAGCCGGACTGAAAAAAGGAGCGTGGAGATAGCACACCCCGCTCTCACTGAGGGAGCGGTCAAGCCTGTTCATGTCTGCCGTAAACTTTACTCCATGCTGCTCAAGCACATTGGAAGCACCTGAAATTGAGCTCGCTCCATAGTTACCGTGTTTCACCACCTTGCGTCCGGTTCCTGCAACCACAAAACATGAAGCTGTTGAGATATTGAATGTGTTCTTACCGTCACCGCCGGTGCCAACAATATCAATAGCCTTGACATCGCCGAAATCCACCGGATTGCGTCGCTCCAGAATAGCATCACGAAATCCGAGCAATTCATCAAGAGTTATTGAACGCATAAGATACACTGTCATGAATGCAGATAGCTGGGCGTCATTATACCTTCCGTCAGCGATATTGAGCAGCACCTGATGAGATTCCTCTCGCGACAGGCTTTTGTGCTCAACCATTTTATATAGCAAATTTTTCATTTATAACCGGTTAAATTAATTATAACTCAAGCTTTGAGCCAGTTGTTGATTATTGTCAGTCCCTGAGGTGAGAGAACTGACTCCGGATGAAACTGCACTCCGCGCACATCAAGGTTACGGTGACGCATTGCCATAATCTCGCCATCATCACTCACAGCCGTCACTTCGAGGCAGTCCGGCAGGTTCTCTTTATCCACTACCCAGGAGTGGTATCTACCAACATCAATCCTTTCCGGCAATCCGGTGAAAATATAATCCGGTACAGTTATGGATATTTCAGATTTGATACCGTGATACACCTCCGGCAAATTTCTCAACTTGGCTCCGAAACATTCACCTATAGCCTGATGACCGAGACATACTCCCAGAATCGGCTTGGAGTAAGCATATCTTTCGAGCAACTTTGGCAGGATACCGGCTTCAGAAGGGATAC
>JAIDQW010000333.1 GCA_029062075.1 Paramuribaculum sp. | reverse complement strand
CTCCTTATATATGTGCTTTTCACGACCTTATCGCTGACTACACAACATTCGGGCTAAACGACCTCCAGAGCTTTCTGCGATGGTGGGACGATACAGGCAAACGAAAAATAATCTCGGCACCGGAGGACCCCAACGCAATTCGCATAATGACTATACATAAGTCAAAAGGCTTGCAGTTCAAATGCGTGCATCTTCCCGCCTGCACTTGGGATGTCCTGTCTTTTGAATCTCTCAGCTGGTTTGACGCCAAGCCGCTGAAGCAGTTGAATCTGGGGTGCGAGCTGCCCGATATAGTGCCGATGAAACCGGAATCCGGTCTCCGGAACACACCGCTTGCCGAAGAATACGCCACTATGTGCAATGAACTGATTCTTGATGAAATGAATGTGCTTTATGTGGCATTTACAAGAGCTGTTGACGAACTCAGTGCATACTATTCTATCAGAAACCGCCAGAATTTACCTGTGGCTGAACTCATTGACAAGGCTATGCAGGAAAAATTTGCCGGAAATCTTATAGACGGTGAATATATTTTCGGAGAGCCGACGGAGTGTAAGCATACTGAAAAAGATAAGGAATCCTCAGTCATATCAACTCTTATGCCCGATTATCACACTGTCGCCGTTCCTGAGGATAAGGAGCTTTGGACTATTGACAACACTCCCGGAGAACTCTGAAAAGTAAGGGCACAAAAAAAGGGTAAGCTACCTACATCGCACCGCTACAACCCGGTACCGCTGCTTCGATCAAGACCTGACGGAGTTCCCGGGGAGCTGGTCGTGGAGGACTTACCCGCTGCAAAGGTAGCAATTCTTTGATTCAAATCAAAAATAATCTCGCACTTTGTCACTAAATTTGCAAAAACTCTTAGATAACCATAAAATGAAAAAATTTATTTTGTCCGCAGCCATTATGCTCACCTCTGTGGTGGCTTTTGCTGCATCCGTCTTAAATCCAAAGCCTTTTGTCGTGCCGGAACTGCGGGAATGGACCGGAGCCAAAGGGGTTTTCGTTCCTGAGAAAACACCCGTTATAACTGTTGCCGATGAGTCGCTCCTTGAAATTGCCGGCTCCTATGCGGCAGACTATAATACCATGTTTGGTGTAAAACCCGCTGTGTATGTTGGCAAACCGGCTAAGGGCACAATCCACTTCGCCCTGAAAAAGAACAGCAAGCTCGGCAACGAAGGATATATGATTGAGATATCTGACCGTGTCAATGTCACCGCTCCGCAAAAAGCAGGTGCCTTCTGGGCTACTAAAACTCTGCTGCAGATTGCCGAGCAGAGTGAAAACCGCTCTATCCCGTGCGGCAAAATCACTGATTTTCCCGACTACGGAGTGCGTGGTCTGTCAATGGATGTCGGCAGAAAGTTCTTCCCTATCGAGTATCTGCGCGACCTAGTGAAGATTCTATCTTACTACAAGATGAACTCTCTCCGTATCCACCTGAATGATAATGGATTCCCCTACTACTTCGGCAACGACTGGGATAAAACCTACTCGGCGTTCCGCCTTGAAAGCGACACCTATCCCGGACTTACAGCCCGAGACGGATACTATACTAAAGAGGAGTTCCGCAATTTCCAGATTTCATCTGCCAAGGATTTTGTTGACATTGTTCCCGAAATTGACGTGCCCGCCCACGCCCTCGCTTTCAGCAGATATAATCCCAATCTCGGCAGCAAGGAATTCGGTATGGACCACCTCAATCTTTTCAGCGAGGAGCTGATGCCGTTTCTCGACGGTCTCTTTGCTGAATATCTCGGCGGTGAAAATCCCGTGTTTGTTAATGAATACGTGCATATAGGCACCGATGAGTTCGGAAAAGACTACAAAGGTTTTGAAAACAAAAAGGAAACCACCGAGAAATTCCGCTCATTTATGGATCATTATATCCGCCTTGTCGAAGGCTACGGCAAGAAACCCTGGGTGTGGGGCTCACTTTCCACTGCCCCCGGAGAAACACCTGTTAAAACAGAGGGTGTTATGCTCGATGCATGGTACAACGGCTACGCTGACCCCAAGGAGATGGTGAAGCTCGGCTTCAAAATCAACAGTATTCCGGACGGAATGGTCTATATCGTGCCAAACGCCGGATATTACCACGACTATCTCAACACCAAGTGGCTGTATGAAAACTGGACTCCTGCAAGAGTGGGAAATGTGCAGTTTGACGAAAAAGATCCGGCTCTCGTGGGAGGATACTTCGCTGTGTGGAACGACCATGTCGGCAACGGCATTTCAGTTCAGGATGTTCATCACCGTATTATGGATGCGATAGCAACCATGTCTGTGAAGCTTTGGGACGGTGTTAATGTCACAGTGCCCTACGATGACTTCTATGCCGCCTCCAAAATCCTTTCTGAAGCTCCCGGCATTAACCGTCTCGGCAAAGCAGGTGAGCCGAACACTCTCGTGTTTGAGGCAGCTGAGCTTCAGCCCGCTTCCACCAACCCTGTCCGCGAGCTCGGATTCGGCTACACCGTTGAGTTTGACCTCGTTGCAACTCCCGAGGAGAAAGGCACAGTACTTCTATCCTCTCCCGAAACCACCTTCTACTTAAGCGACCCGGTTAAGGGACTCTTCGGATTTGCCCGTGACGGATATCTGAACACCTTCAATTTCCGCCCCTATCCCGGTGAGAAGGTTCACATCAAGGTTACTGGCGACAACAAAGCCACCACACTGTGGGTCAACGGCAAGAAATATGAGAGTCTTGACAAAGTGACTCAGTGGCACAACGACGGCAAGAACAAAATGTACTATCTCAGCACAATGATGTTCCCGCTTGAGAAAGCCGGCAATTTCAAGAGCACCGTCACAAACCTCAAAGCCTACAACTACATCACAGAGTAAGGCTAAAGCAAAAACAACAAAAAATGCAGGGCATCAACCCTGCATTTTTTTGTTTTCTCAAAGAAGTTCTATACCGGCAGCCTTACACTCCTCTATCTGTTCCGGAGGCCAGATACTTGCTTGAACCTCACCTATGTGAGCTTTCTGCAGAAGGAACATACACAGGCGGCTCTGTCCTATTCCGCCGCCTATGGAGTACGGCAGCTCACCGTTGAGCAGCGCCTTGTGGAAGGTCAAACCGGAGCGCTCGGTGCATCCGCGTACCTCAAGCTGCTGTTTCAATGACTCCGGGCTCACTCTTATACCCATTGAGGATAGTTCAAAGCAGCGGTCAAGTACTCTGTCATACAGAACAATATCTCCGTTAAGACCTATATATCCGTCTGAGTTGGGAGTAATCCAGTCATCATAGTCGGGAGCTCTGCCGTCATGCGGCTCGCCATTCGACAGAGGAGCGCCTATACCTATAATAAATATAGCACCGTAGTCACGGGCGGCGGCACTTTCCCGCTCGGTGGCACTCATGCCCGGATATTTTTTAAGCAATTCCTCCGAATGGATAAAAGTGATATCCTCCGGTAAGCGAGGGGTAATATGAGGAAAATGGCGATAGACAGTCAACTCGGTTTCACGCACCGCGCGATAAATCTTGCGCACGATTTCCTTCAGAAAATCCAGATTCCGGTCACTCTCATTTATAGTCCTCTCCCAGTCCCATTGGTCAACATACATAGAGTGAAGATTATCAAGATCCTCATCCGCACGGATAGCATTCATATCAGTATAGAGTCCGAATCCCGGAGCAATATCGTAAGCACCGAGCTTCACCCTCTTCCACTTGGCGAGTGAATGAACTACCTCAGCTTTATTATCACCCATAGCCTTGACAGGGAAGCTCACAGCGCGTTCAACACCGTTAAGGTCATCGTTGATACCGGTACCGCTCATCACAAACAGTGGAGCGGTGACACGCCTCAGATTCAGAGCCTCCGACAAACGCTTCTGAAACTCCTCTTTAATCATTTTGATAGCAACCTCAGTTGTTTCAGGTAAAAGCTTGCGCTTGTATCGTTTTGGTATAATCAGAGCCATATTTAATGAAATTTGAAAGTTGTTTTCCGCAAATTTATATCATTTTGCCATATCCGCAAAATTAAACTCCCAAATCCACCCCATCATTCCCACCATCTTTCTCCGAACTTTCCGATATTTCCGAATTCTCCGATGCTTCCGAATCTTCTGAATCTTCCAATGTAAGCGCCGGAGGTGCGCAGCTGAGCGTAACCCCAGCCAAGCGAAGCGCAGGCTGGAGATTGCTACACCCTAAAAAGGACCCT
>JAIDQW010000332.1 GCA_029062075.1 Paramuribaculum sp. | reverse complement strand
GTTACTAACGTATCATTAAACATAAATATATCAGCAAAATGAAAAAAATAATTATTCCTTTCTATTATACTGTAATTTTGATTTTTTCAAGTTGCGGTAATCATTCTCAGCACACACATGCCGAATCTGATGAACATGAGCATCAACATGGTGATGAAATAGTACTCCATGCAGAAGATGCAGAAAAATTTGGAGTTAAAACACTTATAATCAAGCCTGATACCTTCTTTGATGTATTGACGGTATCCGGCAAAGTGCTCAGTATTCCTACCCAATCAGCATCTATTGTTGCTCCGAAAGCAGGAACTATTTCTCTCAATTCTAATGCCATACTTGGCAACAAATTATCCAGAGGGCAGTCTGTCGGCACTGTGTCAACAAATGGAATTGCTGGAGGAGATATTTCTGCTTCTGCAAAAGCAAGGATAGCAGCTGCTAAAAGAGAGCTTGACAGATTGGCCCCTTTACTTAAGGATGGGATTATTACCAAAGGGGAACTTAATGCTGCACAGGCAGAATATGATCAGGCAGTGGCTGCATACAGTCCATCTGCATCTAACGGTTCGGCAATATCCCCTATAACAGGCGTAATTACAGAGCTGTTGGTTAAAAATGGAGAATATGTCAATGCCGGTCAACCGATTGCAATAGTTTCTGAAAGTTCTGAAATCACAATTCAAGCAGAAGTTCCCACAACTTTCTCACACATTCTTAATAATATTTCAGGCGCCAATGTTCGACCAGCAGGAAGTGAAAGATGGATTCCCCTGTCTGATTTAGGCGGGAAAATCAAGAATAATTCTCAAATAGTTTCCAACTCAGGCTATGAGCCGGTGTATTTCACCGCTGTAAATAACGGCAATCTGATTCCGGGGACATTCGTTGAAGTAGCTCTTCTGGGAACTCCCCGTCCGGAGGTCATTTCTGTGCCTGTATCTGCTATCAGCGAACAACAAGGAGCTAAATTCGTTTTCGTTAAAGTTGATGATGATGGTTATGAGAAAGTTCCGGTTGTTACCGGAACATCAAATGGCATATCTGTAGAGATTTTATCAGGACTGGAGCCAGGTAAAGAAATTGTTTGCGAAGGAACTGTTTTTGTAAGACTTGCAGAAACTTCCGGAAATGTACCGGAAGGTCACAGTCATAACCATTAATATAGGAGTTATGCTTGATAAAATAATCCGAACTTCACTCTCCAATAGAGTCGTTGTTCTTATCATCACAGGTATTCTACTACTTTGGGGATGTTACACTATTCTTCATACTGAAATAGATATTTTCCCGGATTTGAACGCTCCTACAGTTGTCGTTATGACTGAAGCACCGGGATATGCTCCGGAGGAAATCGAGAAAACGATCACCTACCCTATCGAAACTGCACTTAACGGCGCATCAGGTGTCAGACGTGTAAGATCATCATCTGCAACCGGATTTTCTGTAGTATGGGTTGAGTTTGAATGGAATGAGGATATTTACAGAGCAAGGCAGATTGTTACAGAAAAGCTTTCTGAAATAGCTTCTAAACTGCCACCGGGCGCAGGCTCCCCTACTCTTGGTCCGCAATCTTCTATTTTGGGAGAAATCATGATTATCGGTCTTACGGCTGATACAACTTCTCTCAGCAAGTTAAGGACAATTGCAGACAGGATTCTGGCACCACGAATTCTGGGATTAGGAGGTGTAAGCCAGGTTTCAGTAATAGGTGGAGATGAAACAGAATATCAAATATTGGTTTCACCTGATAAAATGAAGTTTCATAACATCACTCTGAATGAAATCCGGGATGCTGTTGAAAACATGAATGCAAACTCATCCGGAGGTGTTATTTATGATTATGGCAATGAGTATCTGATCAAGGGGGATATTTCTACGTCTTCAACAGAACAACTTGCAAAAGCTGTTATTAAATCAACAGATTCGGGGATTGTCTTACTTTCTGATATTGCCAAAGTAACAACCGGGGCTAAACAACCCCGCCTTGGAGCTGCATCTGTAGAGGGAAAACCTGCTGTTTTGATAACTGTCACGAAACAACCCGGAACCGGCACCATTGAACTAACTGAAAATATAGAAAATACACTTGTCGAACAACAGAAAACTTTGCCGTCTGATGTTTGTGTAGCTACCGATATCTTCAAGCAATCTTCATTTATTGAAAATTCAATCGGAAACTTGCAGCGTAGCCTATTTGAAGGCTCAATATTTGTTATCATCGTGCTGTTCTTCTTCCTGATGAACCTCCGCACTACTCTGATTTCGCTTATCGCAATTCCACTTTCTGTAATTGTTACTATTATAATCCTGCATGCTCTTGGTTTGACTATCAACACTATGAGTCTCGGAGGTATAGCTATTGCCATAGGTTCTTTGGTGGATGATGCGATTGTTGATGTGGAGAACGTTTATAAATGCTTGCGCAAAAACAGCTTACAGCCGGAACTGCAACGAAAATCTGTAATTAAGGTTGTTTACGAGGCATCTAAAGAGGTAAGGCTACCGATTCTTAACTCCTCATTAATTATAATAGCAAGTTTTTTACCACTATTCTTCCTAAGTGGGATTGAAGGTAAAATGCTAAAGCCACTCGGAATATCTTTTATCGTTGCTCTGGCGGCATCCACAATTGTGGCTCTCACTGTCACCCCGGTGTTATGTAGCTACCTTTTAGGTGGTAAACACAATAATGGAGAATCGAAAGAACCGTGGCTTGCAAAACGCCTTAAGGATGGATATTTCAATTCATTGAATTGGTGTTTGAATCATAAAAAAACGGTTGTAGGAGGAACAGTAGTGTTATTCGTTGCTTCGTTAATCTTATTATTCACACTCGGAAGAAGTTTCTTGCCTCCATTTAATGAAGGCTCACTGACAATTAATGTTAGCACTTTACCCGGAATATCTCTTGAAGAGAGTGAACGGATAGGAACAATTGCTGAGAACATAATACTATCTGAACCAGAAATCAACACCGTGGCAAGAAAAACCGGACGAGCTGAGCTTGATGAACACTCGCTTGGTGTTAATGTGAGTGAAATAGAAGCACCTTACACTCTAACTAATAGAACTAAAGCGGAATTGG
>JAIDQW010000331.1 GCA_029062075.1 Paramuribaculum sp. | reverse complement strand
CACTTCAGGTGACACAACGGCAATCTCCATGGATTTGTCCTTTTTCTTATTCTTCCACCATGCCATGTCATACTCCAGTGCGGCGCTCCAGTTTTTATGGAAACGGTACTCCAACTCAATAGAGGGGACGGTGACGAAATCATAGATGAGGTTTGTCTTAATGGCGAAATCCCCGGCGTAAGAAAATCCGGCGGGTTCGGGATACACCTTTTGCGCATGTGGGCTCGCGGCACGGATTTTCTCCGCGCAGAGGCAGTTGTCACCGCAGGTGTTGTCGCGGTTATTGATGCCGAGCTCCACCAGTCTCACCTTATTATATACCGAATCAACAGCTTCGGGTGAACCATAAACAACATTGATGCGCTCTCTCAGTTTGGGGAAGACGGTGGCTTTAAGATAAGCGTAGGTCTTGCCCTTGTCCAGCTTTTTGAGTCGGCTAAGACGTTTGGCGGGATCGCCGTTAATGATATCAATAACCTCTTTGGAGTTAACGATGTCTGAATGTGACAGATAGTTAAGAAGTTCCGCCCAACCTTCTCCGCCGTCAATAGCAAAGAAAACGCTGTCAGGCAATTCGGTTTCGGCAACAAGGTCTTTAATCAGCAAATCCGCTCTTGTGTATCCGATACCACGGTTGATAGAGTTGACCGCTCCGGGGCCGGAATAGAAAGTGATATCTACTGCCACGCTGTCACCGGCGGCATGTATCGCTTTGAGACCGCTGATAAGGCGGCTAAGATTAGCCTTATTGTCCGATGAAGACATATCGGGTACATTCTGCCCGATTCTATATGAAAATTTTGCTCTCCCGACCGAGTCAGGCGAGAGGATTTTATTCTGAGAAAAGGCTACCGGTGAGCATGTTAGGAGTATCACCAGCAAGAAGTGCCATATATTCCTCATTTGTTGAATTAACTGATTGTTGTTTATTATCCCCGCAAATTTAATAAAAAATAACAAACCATGTTCATATAAAGATGAAATTAACAAAGTCGGGGAGGAGGCGCATCGGAGAAGTGCGACGTAACGGAGGGAGGTGGACTTGGTAAACCGGGTACATTTATGTGCCCGGAAACGGTATCATCAAGGAAAACAACCCCGGTGGGGTTGAACTTTCATATCCAGTCATCCGGAAACCAACCGAGTTGGTTAGTGTTAGCCATAACCTCCATTTCATCAAGAAAATCATGCCCTAAATGATGCTTCTCCTGATTGAGAATGTAGTTATAGCAGCGATTAATTCCGTCAACACCTATAGAAACAGCATAATATCCTTCTCCCCATGAATCAAACTTTTGGAATTTGGCATTCTGTCTCATCCAGTTAGTACTCCATTGTTTGATATCCTTTACTAAATCAGCTAATGCCACAGTCGGGTGGATATCAACTAATAGATGAATGTGATTGCCGATTCCATTCATTCTTTTGAGAAAGCAATGTTTGTTTTTGATGATACCAAAAATATAAGCGTAGAGTTCTTTCTTATGCACTTCCGGAATGGTCATTTCGCGATGCTTTGTCGCAAATACAATGTGGTGATATGATTTTGTCTTACTCATGTTTCATTTTGGAGAGTTCAACCCCTCCGGGGTTGAGGGTGTGGTCGATTCCTATCCGGGCACATGAATGTACCCGGTTAACAAAGTGTATGTCCCTCCGGGACATTGTATAAGTGTTAGCAAAGATAGCAAATCTATTGGAGAGTTCAACTCCGGCGGAGTTGTTTGGCTATCCGGGCACATGAATGTACCCGGTTAACCGAGTTTATGTCCCTCCGGGACATTGTATAAGTGTTAGCAAAGATAGCAAATCTATTGGAGAGTTCAACCCCTCCGGGGTTGTGATTTATATGTGGGGCTATCCGGGCACATAAATGTACCCGGTTAACAAAATGTATGTCCCTCCGGGACAAACGAGCCACAGTGAGGAGGCGCATCGGAGAAGCGCGACGTAACGGAGAGAGGTGGAATGCCATCTGAAGATTCGGAAACATCGGATATTTCGGGAGATTCGGAAAACTCCGAGGGTTCGGAGGCATAGGAGGAGTCTTAAGGATATAAAAAGGGTCGGGGGCAAAGATTCACATCTTCGCCCCCGACAATCATTACATCAATTAAAATAAGCTTTATTAAGCTTGAGAGTTAATACTTTTCCTATTCAGTCAACTTTAATCTTGACAGCTTTTTCTGCTCCGGGAACACGGACAATGTAGATTCCGCGGCGGAGACCGGTGGGATTGACTCTGCGTCCTGTGAGGTCATACACCTCGCTGCCTTCGGGAGCGATGATGTTGCCGCCTTCCG
>JAIDQW010000330.1 GCA_029062075.1 Paramuribaculum sp. | reverse complement strand
AAATTTATATCAATAATATCCGGTTTCGCTGCTTCTACGATCTTTGCTGCTTCGACCATAGGCTCAATCTCCCTCCCGTAAATCTGAATCACTGTTGGTCTCTCGTCAGGATTTATTGTAAGTTTACGGGTGGTTGCTGCAATATTACGGATGAGCGCATCCGCCGACACAAATTCACTGTACACCATATCAGCGCCCTGTTCTTTGCATATGAGCCGGAATGATGTATCGGTAACATCTTCCATAGGTGCAAGCATAACCGGTTTGTCACCAAGATCTATATTGCCGATTTTCATTGTGAATGTGAAAGATTAGTTACACGAAATTAGTCAATAAATAATGGCTGTACAAATAAAAGAGAACTTTAAGCCATAAATTAAGAATAATGGATTAGGTGTAAGATAAAAACGAAATCTTTTCCGGACTGACTAAATCAATAGCTTCCATAAAAGCATCTATGGATACAGACATGATTTCATTTGCAGATTGCTTTGGAGATGCTATTTGATCAAAATAAAGTATCTGTCTGGCAGCTGAGATCGCATTATTCTCTCTATTCTGGCGAGCAAGGGCGAGTTGTCCAACAAACTGCTTTTTTGCCCGTTCAAGTTTTCTTGTCGTTATGTTTTTAGGAAGATCTGCAAGTGATTTGCATAGAATTTCCCGGCATTTCAAGGACTCGTCATGGTCGCAACCGTAGTATATAGACAGAACACCACAATCCGAATATAAAACAGTGGAGGAGTCAACGCTATATACAAGTCCTCTTTTTTCTCTAAGTTCTATATTCAGTATTGAATTCATCCCGGGTCCTCCAATCATATTGTTGAGAAGATATATTGCAGGTCGCAGATTACTTTTGATGCCTGGAATCCGAATTCCGGCAATTGTGTGACTTTGATGCAGTGGTTTTTCCACAGATATGTCAAAGCGACTGCAGACCGTTGGAATTACACGATTTCTATCAGTAGAAGAATTACTAAGACTGCCAAAATATATTCTTATAAGTTCCTGGGCCTTCAATTCATTTGAAGCCCCGGTGTAAAAGATGATGATATTCTCTGGAGAATATTTGCAATCAATCCATCTTCTGCAATCGAGCGAAGTGAAATTGTCTATATTCTGCTCTGTACCGAGAATGTTATGTGCCATTGCACTACCGGCAAAAATCTTCTCATCGAAGTCATCAAAGATTGATTCTGATGGAGAGTCCAGATAGGAACAAATTTCATCTTTCACCACCTCTCGCTCTTTCTTTAATTCCTTTTCAGGAAACACGGAAGATGTGAGAAGGTCAGAGCAAAGTTCAACCGCACGTTTAAGATTACCTTTAGGGAAGACAGAATAAAGAACGGTTTCTTCCTTGGTTGTGTAAGCGTTCAATTCTCCACCAACACTTTCCATCCGGTTAATTATGTGCCAGGAATGTCTTTTTTGAGTACCTTTGAAAATTGTGTGTTCTACAAAATGTGCCAATCCATACTCATCTGCGTTTTCATCTCTGCTCCCGGCATTTATCAATAAACCAAAATATTCCACCTCTCCTTTTCGGTGCACATGCACAAAGCGCACTCGGTTTGGAAGGGTGGAATATGAGTATGATAATTTAGAATTATAAGCCAAGAGACAGAAATTATTGCATTCCTGAAACAGTGACGTTTCGGTCAATTTTGCTGACAAGTCCCTGGAGTACTTTACCCGGACCAAGTTCAACAAATTCAGTTGCACCGTTTTCAATCATATTCTTAACGGTCTGTGTCCAACGTACAGGGGCTGTAAGCTGTGCAACCAAAAGAGCTTTTATTTCGGTGGGGTCGGTGTGGGGGAGAGCATCAACATTCTGGTAAACTGGGCAAACCGGTGTGTGAATTTCAGTTGCACTAATTGCTTCTGCAAGTTCTGCCCGTGCAGGCTCCATGCAAGGAGAATGGAAAGCGCCACCAACTTTTAGTTTAAGTGCACGTTTTGCTCCGGCTTCAAGGAGTTTAGCGCAAGCTTCATCAATTGCACCCTCTTCTCCGGAAATAACAATCTGTCCGGGGCAATTATAGTTAGCGCAAACAACGACACCGTCTATACCATCACAAATCTCTTCAACCTTTTCATCGGGAAGTGCCAGTACAGCAGCCATTGTAGAGGGTTTGAGTTCACAAGCTTTCTGCATTGCCTGAGCGCGAGCTGCAACAAGACGAAGCCCATCCTCAAAACTGAGGGCACCGGCTGCAACAAGTGCTGAGAATTCTCCAAGTGAATGACCGGCAACCATATCCGGATTGAAATCATCACCAAGAGTTTTAGCAAGAATAACAGAGTGAAGGAATATGGCGGGCTGGGTTACTTTGGTCTGCTTAAGTTCTTCATCGGTTCCGGAAAACATTATATCGGTAATACGGAAACCAAGAATATCATTCGCTTTTTCAAACATTTCACGCGCAGTGGCATTGTTGTCGTAAAGGTCTTTGCCCATTCCAACAAACTGGGCTCCCTGTCCGGGAAATACAAATGCTTTCATTACTCTTATATTTATTATTGTGTAATCAGGCTGCAAAGTTAAAAATTTTTTCTGACAACATTTGTATGTTGTTCTTATTTGCTAATTTTACGGTGTCTTTTTGACCTAAAATAAAGTTTAACATAGTATAAGAGAATGATTACAGCTTTTTTTAATCTGGGCACTGGCGAGATAATTGTAATTGTGTTCATTATTCTTTTGCTTTTTGGCGCTCGCCGTATTCCGGAATTGATGAAAGGAATAGGCAAAGGGGTAAAAAGTTTTAAGGATGGTATGAATGACGTCTCAAAAGAAATCAATAATCCTGTATCAGAATCGACAAAAGAAAAGGCAGAGGAAGATAAGTCAGAAATGAAATAGTACACCGTTATTTTGCGGGTATGAATATAAATGATTCTGAGAACCTCATGCGAATGAACTTTTGGGAGCATGTTGATGCTCTCAGGTCGGTTATTCTAAAGGGAGGGGCTGTGTTGTTGATTTTTTCTGTCGTTTTCTTTGCCGCAATGCCATGGATATTTGATAATATTATCCTGGCTCCATGCCGTGGCGATTTTCCACTATACAGATT
>JAIDQW010000033.1 GCA_029062075.1 Paramuribaculum sp. | reverse complement strand
ATAATAGCTGCTTAAATGAATATAAAGAGTTTGTTTTTCTATTTTATTTATAACTTACCGGAATTAAAAAAAGCGTGTCAGAAAAAATGCGACACGCTTCTTTACAGAATAATTTTGCAATCTTTTATAGAAGTTTTACTGAACGGCTGATAAATTCAGATAATTCAGAACCTTTCAGAAGTCCGTTTGCAAGCAGTGCAAGGTCGATAGTCTGCTTGATGAGCGGGTCAGCATCGCCAAAAGCCTTAATCTCTTTCTCAGATTCATGGCGGTTGTGGGTGACTGTTTCTTCAAGATTTTTAATCTGATTATTGTCATCCTCCGAAAGTTTACCATCTTTGGCTTCTTTACGAATATCAGAAATCTTATCATTATTTTCTTTAATAATCGCATTTAGAGGCACAATCTTAGGCATAAGAGAAGCATCGGCACCCTCAATGATTTTTTTGATAGCCGGCTGCTCTGTATTGACAATAAGATTGTAACTGTCAGGCAGTTCGCTGTAAAAGCTCATACCCGGCTGCATAGCCGCCATCTCTTTCATTCGTCTCATGTACTCGCTCTGAGTAATCAGAACAGGGTTTGCCTCGGGAGATAAAGCTTCAAATGAAACGATGAACTCAGCTTTGTCAACTTTAGGGAGCTGACTGAGGAAGAGTGTTGACAACATTTCTCGCTTGTCGCTCGGCAAGTCAACAGCCTTTCTGTCAGACGACGGAATAAGATTGTCAATAATATCAGAATCTACTCTTACGAATCTTGATTTTTCAAGTTTGGTTTCAAGGAGTCCAATGAAATGGGAGTCAAGCTGACCATCCATAAGGAGAACATCGTAACCACGGTCGGTAGCAGTCTTTATGTATGAGTATTGTGCTACCGGATCTGTAGTATAGAGGTAAACGACGTTACCATCTTTGTCAGTTTGTGAAGATTCGATGAGAGTTCTGTACTGATCAAGGGTAAAGTATTTATTTTCTGTGTCCTTAAGAAGTACAAATTTCATAGCCGCATCACAGAACTTTTCATCTGTGAGCATGCCGTACTCAATGAAAATGCGGATGTCATCCCATTTTTTCTCAAAGTCATCACGGTCATTCTTGAAAATCTCCTCAAGTCGTGAAGCAACTTTCTTGGTAATGTATCCAGAGATTTTCTTAACAGCAGTGTCGCTCTGGAGGTATGATCTTGAAACATTCAAAGGTATATCCGGAGAGTCAATAACACCCTGAAGAAGCATCATGAATTCTGGAACCACTCCTTCGACAGAATCGGTTACATAAACCTGATTGCAGTATAGCTGAATACGGTTTTTAGTAATCTCGAAATTGTTTCTGATTTTCGGGAAGAAGAGAATGCCTGTCAGGTTGAAGGGGTAATCCACATTGAGGTGAATCCAAAAGAGTGGATCTTCCTGTCCCGGATAAAGTTCATGATAAAAGTTTCGATAATCCTCTTCGGTAAGTTCAGCCGGTTTCTTTGTCCATGCGGGTTCGGTGTTGTTGATTACTTTCGGTTTGTCGGTGTCAACCATTTTATTGTCTTTCCATTCCTGCTCAAATCCACTTATGACGGGAACCGGGAGGAATCGACAGTATTTTTTCAGGAGTGAATCAATCTCACTTTGCTCGAGGAACTTTTTACTTTCATCGTCAATGTACAGTATAATTTCGGTACCTCTGTCAGCTTTCTCAATTGTTTCCATTGAGTATTCGGGTGAGCCGTCACATTCCCACTTGACAGCCTCAGCTCCCTCCTTATAAGATAAAGAGCGAATCTCCACCTTTTTCGCCACCATGAATGCAGAATAGAAACCGAGACCGAAGTGGCCGATTATAGCATTTGCATTGTCTTTGTATTTTTCAAGAAACTCTTCCGCACCGGAAAATGCAATCTGGTTGATATATTTTTCAATATCTTCAGCAGTCATGCCAATACCGTGGTCGCTGACAGTAAGAGTTCCCGCGGCTGGATCAACGG
>JAIDQW010000329.1 GCA_029062075.1 Paramuribaculum sp. | reverse complement strand
CGTTAGTAACTTTGTATGTCAGCAAAAAGGGGGAGCGCGGAGCGTTTGAAATGAGTAAAATCGTTGCTTACAAGAACTGATATCAAATGAATACAGCTGTTGAAAGAATACTATAAAAGGCTTAATCTCAATATATTTTGAAAGAACAGCCCATGAATCAATTGGAAATTGAGCAAATTTTGGGATTTGTTCTTCAAAAACAGCCTTTAATGGTGTAAACTCGCATTTACTTTTACAGGGATGACTATCATGATGATGCTCGTGAGCGAAATCTGTATTTTCATGGCATGAGTGTATTAGCGAAAGATGGATATCTCCGTAACAGCCGTGGTGATGAAATTGAGCCACAGAGAGTGGACAGAGACATAGCACAAGTATGCAACAGCACACATACCTGACTAATGTATTTATCCATTGATTTTTTTTCATGTGGCAAAATTATCTCATCATTAATGATTGTGAGTTACAATATTACGGAATTATTTTGAATAATTTCGGCAATATTTAGAAACAATAATATTTAATGCTACAAAATTATGAAATTACGCTGAAAATTGTTATCTTTATAGTAGGCAACTTTTTTGCTCATAATGTATATTATGTAAAATAGATGTAAGAGGAAATAATATACCGGGGTCACTACTCCTCCATTATACTCCCAATGCTATTTTTATGTTCTTAAAAATGACAGATGCAGTTAAGAAATGATTCGACGAAAATGATTTCAATAATTCAAAAGCTAATTCTTGACCAAGAATTTTAACCATGAATAATGCTTCCGATATTTGAGGTAATTTAACTCCTTTCCATGTTGATAAGCCTCTCTTTCAAAAGAAATATTGTAGTATGCGTCTTTTGGGTTCTTATATTGCAATAGTCTTATAAACCATTCTATTAAATATATGATATAGAATGGGATAAATAATAATTCTCGCTGCTGAGCGGTATGGATACGCTCGTGATTAATTACATATCCGTCAATCCAACTTGGATCCTTGACCCATAGAGTCCCGAATAGGTTCATACAGATACCTTCAGGCATAAACTTACTCTTTATTATCATCGGTTAAGCCTGAAGAAAGGTAAATGAAAAAGTGGTTCTTTGATGATTTTCATGACTCATATATAGATTTCCACCTTGTGAGACCATTATCCTCTTACTCAAAGATAGTCCAATCCCCTGCCCTTGAGATTTTGTTGTGAAAAACGGTGAGAAAATTTCCTTTGCTATTTCGTCGGAAATAGCTACTCCACTATTGCTTATGTCAAGTCTCACATATCCATTTTTTTCTAAAAAACAGTCTATTGTGATTTCCCCTTTTTTATTAAGTCCAATAGCCTCCACTGCATTCTTCAATACATTACTAATGGCTGTATAAGTTCTGTCTCTTATACACTTATGCCGCTGCGGACGATTAGCCTTGTGTTGATCTCGGTGTTGGCCGTTTCAT
>JAIDQW010000328.1 GCA_029062075.1 Paramuribaculum sp. | reverse complement strand
CAACAGCTTTATGAGCTTCCTGCTGTGGCGTGAGAAGCATGTTACTGAGAAAACCTTTGTGGTGATTCTTTCTCTTATAGTGGGCACTCTCGGGGGATTCGCCGCTCTAATCCTCAAAAATCTGATTCACCTTATCAGCTCGCTCCTCACGTCTCACCTCGCTATCAATGAGGGCAACTATCTGTACTTCATTTACCCGGTTCTTGGGATTATTATAACTGTACTGTTTGTCAAATATGTTGTGAGAGACAATATCAGCCACGGTGTAACCAAAGTGCTGTATGCAATCTCCCAGAACAAGAGTCGCCTCAAGCGGCACAATATGTATAGTTCCATGCTCGCCAGCTCCATAACCATCGGCTTCGGCGGATCAGTGGGAGCGGAGGGTCCGATTGTATATACCGGCGCCGCCATCGGCTCCAACCTGGGGTCATGGATGCGTATGCCGCCGAGAGTGCTGATGATTCTGGTGGGGTGTGGAGCCGCTGCCGGCATCGCCGGTATCTTCAAGGCACCTATAGCCGGTATGCTGTTCACTCTGGAGGTGCTGATGATAGACCTGACCACCGTGAGCGTCATGCCGCTGCTCATCTCATCTATCACCGGAGCTACTATCGCGTACGTGTTCACCGGCTACGATGTAGAGTTCTTTTTCATTCAGAGCGAGCCGTTTGTCACCGGAGCCATTCCTTATGTGATACTGCTCGGAGTGTTCACCGGACTTGTGTCACTTTACTTCACGAGAGTGATGAACATGATGGAAAACTATTTCGGTTCCATCAAAAACCGGTTTGTAAAACTATGTATCGGTGGCGCTATTCTGTCCAGCCTCATATTTATTTTCCCTCCTCTCTACGGTGAGGGCTACGGTGCGATAATAAGCCTTCTCGGGGGCGATGTAGGAAGTATTCTGGATAGCTCCATTTTCTATGCCGACCGCGATAATGTGTGGTTCATTCTGGTGTTTATCGGGCTGATTATTCTTACAAAAGTATTCGCGACCTCAGCCACCAACGGTGCCGGAGGTGTTGGCGGCACATTCGCACCGTCGCTGTATGTTGGCTGTATGGCGGGATTCTTTTTCGCATCGCTCACAAATCATCTTTTCGGTCTGGACCTGTCGGTGAAAAACTTCGCCCTGATGGGCATGAGCGGTGTGATGAGCGGTGTGATGCACGCGCCGCTGATGGCAATCTTCCTCACCGCCGAGCTGACCGGCGGCTATGACCTGTTTCTGCCGCTGCTGATTGTGAGCACACTAAGCTACGGCACAATAAAAATGTTTGAGCCATACAGCATTTATGCAATGCGTCTTGCCCAGCGCGGTGAATTGCTGACACACCACAAGGACAAGGCTGTGCTCACTCTTCTCAAAATAGACAATGTGATAGAGACCGATTTCATGACAGTGAATCCGGAGATGAGCCTGAAAGAGATGGTAGAGGTGATATCCAAGAGCAACCGCAATCTCTTTCCGGTGGTTGACCGCGACAACGGGCGTCTGCTCGGGGTGGTTCTGCTTGACGAGATAAGAAACATCATGTTTCGCCCGGACCTCTACCGCCGCATGTATGTGCGAACATTCATGAGCACTCCGCCGGCAAGCATAGAGGTGGGCAGCAGCATGGAAACAGTGATGAAAACCTTTGACGACACAGGTGCATGGAATCTGCCGGTCGTGGAAAACGGCAAATATGTGGGCTTTGTGTCCAAGTCAAAGATTTTCAACTCTTACAGGCGCGTGCTGCGCCACTATTCAGAGGACTGATCAGTCCTCGCTGTCAAAAGTAAGCGTGCGGCTTCCGTCCGGATTTACCGTAATATTCACATCAACAGTGTCATCGGGTAGAATGTCAGCTATTTTCTCCGGCCATTCAAGGAGGCACAGCGCGCCGGAATCAAAGTAATCCTCCACGCCAATGTCAAAAGCCTCCTCTATATTTTCTATTCTGTACAGCTCAAAATGATATATC
>JAIDQW010000327.1 GCA_029062075.1 Paramuribaculum sp. | reverse complement strand
CAATCAGTGAGTCGGGAATCACCTCGCCAGTGCGGTAATTGCGAGCATAAATGCGGAGAAGCTCCGGCTCCAATGCCCAGTGCTCGTGAATCTGAGAGGGGAGCTCAACAAAATCGCGGTCAACATTAGTGCCAGCCTGGCTACGGAGCACCGCTTTGGTGAGCATGCCGTGGAGTCCGTGACCGAACTCGTGGAACATGGTAGCAACCTCGTCAAGTGTCAGCAGCGCGGGTGTGTCACCAGCAGGTTTGGAGAAGTTACCCACATTATATACAATGGGTCGTCGGGATGATCCATCCGGGTCAACATACGCTCCCTGAAATTCGCTCATCCAGGCACCCTGACGTTTGGAAGCTCTTGGGAAATAGTCTGTCATAAATACGGCAACATGATTACCGTCGGCATCTTTTACTTCATATACTTTTACCTCATCATAGTATTTAGGAGCATCGGGCAATTCGGTGAAAGTAACACCGTAGAGTTTTTCAGCCATGGTGAATATACCTTTTCTTACACTGTCAAGTGCAAAATACTGTCTCACGTCGTCCTCATCGAGAGCATATTTGTCGCGACGGACCTTTTCAGCGAAGTAATAGTAGTCCCACGGAGCAATCTTGAAATTGTTACCCTCCTTATTGCTAAGAGCCTGCATCTCAGCCACCTCTTCATGAACCTTTTCCACAGCAGGTTTCCAAATCTTCATGAGGAGATTTTCGGCATTCTCCACATTTTTAGCCATCACATTGGCAGTCATATATGAAGCGTAGTTCTTGTAGCCGAGGAGTTGCGCCTTACGGGCACGTGCCTTAAGAATCTTGTTGATAACCGGAGCGTTATCATATTCGCCTGATGACGCAAGGGATGTGTATGCCTTGTACATCTCCTCACGCAGATTGCGGTCATCGGCATACTGGAGGAGAGGGAGACGGCTTGGAGCCTGAAGAGTGAATACCCATCCTTTTTTACCTCTTGCGGCAGCTTCCTCAGCAGCAACAGCTATATTGCTTGCGGGAATGCCTTTAAGACGGCTCTCGTCAGTGACAATGAGCTCGTAAGCATTTGTGGCATTCAGCAGGTTCTTGTTGTACTGAAGGTAAAGGTCAGTGAGTTGGGTGTTAATATTTTTCAGCTCCTCCTTATCCTTGTCCGATAAGAGAGCACCGGAGCGGGTGAAGTTATTGTAAAGTTCTTCTACCGCTCTAATTTCGTAGGGTTGCAGTCCGGAATTGTTTCGGTTTTCATAGACTTTCTTGACTCTTTCGAAAAGTACGGGGTTCATCATAACCTCGTCAGAACTTTCTGAAATCAAGGGATATGCGACTTCGCTGATTTCCACCATTTCAGGTGAAGAGTTAGTCTCGTCAAGGTTTGAGAACACTCCCATAACCTTGTCGAGCAGCTTTCCGCTCTGCTCAAGAGCCAGAATGGTGTTAGCGAAAGTTGGTGCCTGCGGATTTTCAACAATCGCTTTGACATCACGCTCTCTTTCCGCTATACCTTGCTTAATAGCAGGGAGGTAGTGCGAGTACTGTATTTTTTCAAACGGAGGAATGTCAAACCGCGTAGCGTACGGGGCAAGGAATGGATTTGAAGATTCAGTCTGTGCCATAACCGGGGCATTGGTGGCAACAAGAGAGCCAATGGCTATTGCTGCCGAAATCAAGGTTTTATTCATTTGTTTATATTGGAATTATTATTTCTGACTGTTTTAGCCGGCTTACCTGTCTTTTTACGGTTACTACTGAATCTGCGATTCTTGTTTGCGAATCCGTGGCGATTAGAAGACTTTTTACTGTTGCCGGCTCCTTTCTTACCGAATTTACCTCGTTGTCGTTGAGAGGGTCTGTATTCAGGAACATCACCCAGTGATTCAGGTACGGCATCCTTACGCACCTCATACTCAAGGAATTTTTCGATGATGCCGAATTTCCATTGGTCTTCCTTGCTGACGAAAGTGACAGCCTTGCCGTCGGTTCCGGCTCGTGCTGTTCTTCCTATTCTGTGCACATAGTCTTCCGGCTCGTGCGGCACATCATAGTTTACCACCATGGAAATATCATCAATATCAATTCCCCGTGCCACAATATCAGTGGCTACAAGAATATCTATATTACCGGCACGGAAAGCAAGCATAACCTCTTCGCGCTCTTTCTGCTCAAGGTCGGAGTGCATTTCTCCAATTTTCCAATTGGACTTTCTTAGGGATCTGCTCAACTCTTTGACTTTCAGCTTGGATGAGGCGAAAACAATTACCCTACGCGAATGGGCTGTCTTGAAAAGATGTTTTAGGATTTCCGCCTTCTGCGGCTCGTAGCAGATATATGCGCTCTGGTCAATTTTGTCAGTGGGTCTTGACACAGCAATCTTGATTTCTTCCGGTTCGTAAAGAATTGTTTTGGCAAGCTGCTGAATTTTAGGAGGCATGGTGGCAGAAAACATGAGAGTCTGCCTATTTTCGGGGAGATGACGAACAATCTGCATGATGTCGTCGTAAAATCCCATGTCGAGCATTCTGTCAGCTTCATCAAGAATGAAGTAGGAGACTTTGCTGAGATCAACATAGCCCATGCTCAGGTGGGCGAGCAATCGCCCCGGAGTAGCTATCACTACATCAGCACCCATTTTCAATCCATGCTGTTGTCTGCCGAATTCTTTTCCGTCAGTACCTCCATAAATAGCCACGCTGCTGATGGGTAGGAAGTAGGAAAACCCTTCCATCTGACGGTCAATCTGCTGTGCGAGCTCCCTTGTAGGCGCCATGACAACACAGTTAACAGCATCATCAGGATGCTCGTAGTCAGACAGCTGACTAATAACAGGGAGGAGATATGCGGCAGTCTTACCTGTTCCGGTCTGTGCAACGGCTAATAAATCACGTCCTTCAAGTGCAACCGGAATAGCTTGCTCCTGAATAGGAGTACATTCCGTGAAATTCATTGCATCAAGAGCGTCAAGCACATCGTAATTCAGGTCAAGCTCTTCAAATTTCATAACCAGATTGTTAAAGTACCGCAAAGTTAAGATTTTCCGCTCTAATGCGCAACCTTTGCGGTTGTGACATCGCTAAGCTCCTGGCTGAGAAAAGAGGCGGTCGGTGACTCTCCGGCGGCAATCTGTTCGGGTGTTCCCTCCGCGATAATCTGCCCTCCGGCAGCTCCTCCTTCCGGTCCCATATCAATAAGGTAGTCAGCACTTTTTATAACGTCAAGGTTGTGCTCGATTACGAGAACCGTATTTCCTTTTTCAACAAGGCGGTTGAATACTCCGAGCAGGGTGTTAATGTCCTCGAAATGCAGTCCGGTAGTAGGTTCGTCAAGAATAAACAGGGTGTTTCCGGTGTCACGCTTGGCAAGTTCGGTAGCAAGCTTTACTCTCTGATTTTCTCCTCCGCTAAGAGTTGATGAGGGCTGACCGAGCTTGATGTAGCCAAGCCCTATGTCCTGCAACACCTTGATTTTCTTCAAGATAGCCGGAACGTTGGCGAAGAATTCAACAGCCTGATTAATGGTCATATCAAGGACATCGGCAATAGATTTGCCTTTGAATCTGACTTCAAGGGTCTCTCGGTTGTATCTTTTGCCTCCGCATGTTTCACACGGCACAAGCACATCGGGTAGAAAATTCATTTCTATAGTGCGATAGCCATTTCCGCCACAGGTTTCACATC
>JAIDQW010000326.1 GCA_029062075.1 Paramuribaculum sp. | reverse complement strand
TTTAGCAGCAATTTCCACTGCATATCATTTTGCAAACGGATGAGTTGACTTTTATTATCCGCCTTGGCATCATCACTCTCCCAATCGGAATAATCTCCATAATCATGATTGCCAAGAATTGAAAACACACCGTCGGGAGCCTCAAGCCGCTGCAGAACTCCGGTGAAAGGAATCAGTTCGGCTGAGCGTCTGTTTACAATATCTCCTGTAAAGACAATTAAATCCGAGCCGGTTGCATTAATTCTATCCACCAACTTGGATACAAATGCTGTATCATTTCTGAATGTTCCGGTGTGGAGATCGGAAAACTGGGTAATCCTGTAACCGTCAAAACTATCCGGTAACCCTGCGATTTCAACCGTAACTTCATTAACTTGAATACGGTAGCGATTAATGATGGCTCCCCACCACATAGAAACAAACACCAAACATCCTATAACAGCTCCAAAGAGAGATAGCGCCTTAATACGCTTTCTTTTGAACAGACATGGAATTGATGCTATAAGGTCAAAAATAACAAACAGATATTTAGCCACATATACAGATATATAGCCAAAAAGCAACCACATTACGCCGGCTAAAGCGTCATCCGAACCGCCACGTCGTGGCAAACAGACGGTGACAACCAGCAGCAGGTACAATAAAACAGCACTAATGAGCTGTATCTTAGCTGGGAAGGGAGAGTTGCACCGTTTCTTGAGTTTCTTATAAATATATGTGTCCGTACCCAAATTAATGAGTAACAAGAACAGCATACCTAAAATTGGCAATCTCATTTCAATAATTCCTAATCTCTTACAGGAATATCACCTGAAGCCTTTAGACAAACTATAGAATTAGCATTTGTTTTGTTTTTAAGGGGATTGGCATACATAGTGAGCATCATTTCTCTCATGTATGCCCTATCTTCGGCTGTAATATCGGGCATGTCAACCTTATCCAACTGTTTTTCTATATACTCTTCAAAGTTTTTCTGCTCCTGAAGGGTGTAATTTTCCTTGAAGGTATCAACATTGTGCAGCAGATCAAAAGAGATATAGTTGATAGGGTAAATCTTGTAACCGCAATGAATATCGCAATCGATAATGGCACAAAGACGCTTAACCACTTCTACCTTGTCGGTATCATCAGCAAGCGGCTCTATTGCTTTATTTATACATTCACCAATTTCAAAATGAACCCTACCCTTTGGCTGAAGTAACCCCGTTTCCATACTGAGAAGGTCATCATGCGGGGACTTTTTGAATTCGGGATTAATTTTCTTCATCAAAAATTCTTTCGCTTTCAGATAGTCATTGGGGTCATACTCGTATGTTATAGAAACAGGTACCAGATTGACCGGAAGAAGATTCTGTACAACAGTTCCATTACCATCAAGCGCGAGCATCTTAACAAGACTCTCCTGAGTCACATCATTGGAATCCTTTGCTCTACCCTCTCTCTGCGCTATCCACACACTCTCTTTTTTTTCAGTTACTGCATAGTGGATATATGCCGAAAGCTGCCTGGCAGCTTCAAGAGCCTTGGTCATTCTAAGATTTCTCTTGACTATAAAACTTTTATTAAGCTTAACAAGGTCTGTTATCCAATCATATATAAGCAAATTATTGCCTATTGCAATTTCTGATGTTGAAAAATTATTTCTCAGGAAACACAGGTTCAGGAAAGAGGCATCGAGAACAATATCCCTGTGGTTGGAAATAAAAGTATAAGCTTTGGAAGAATCAATATTTTCAAGTCCTCCAACTGTTATTCCGGAAGTTGTTTTCTGAGCAAGCATTTCAAGAAAAGGATACATCACCTTAGTTTGAAAAGTATGCTTGTCATGAATATTGAGTAACTCCTTTACAAATTCGCTGAAATCAACCTGAGGCATAACATAACGAACCGCATGCTCAAATCCGGGCTCTTTTACGAGTGCCGCCATTTTTTCAGAAAACTCAGAATCTTCAAATGGAGCTATATCTCTAAAATCTTGTTCACTGCTCATATAAATATACTTGTAGCGGCTATAAACCGATTCATGGAATCAAAGGTAATGATTTTTATTCAAACAAGCTCATTATTTGAGTTTTTTTGATATTCTACTCGTTTCCACGAGAAAAAACACGCCATTTTTCCATTAAGGCGTTCATGTCATCGGGTATCGGTGCAGAAAAAAACATCTCTTCCCCTGTCACCGGATTAAAAAAACCAAAAGTCCGTGCATGTAGTGCCTGACGAGGACATAAATCAAAACAGTTGGAAATAAACTTATTGTATGAAGCTGATTTGAGTCCGCGAAGCACCTTGTCACCTCCATATCTTGCATCATTAAACAAGGGATGACCGATATGCTTCATGTGCGCTCTTATCTGATGGGTGCGTCCGGTTTCCAGCACACATCTCACTACGGAAGCATGAGCAAACTCCTCAATAACCTCATAGTGAGTAACAGCATGTTTGCCATATTCACTGTCCGGTGGAAAAACATCCATTCGCAACCTATCCTGCAATGATCTTCCTATATTTCCGGTTACAGTCCCTTTTGAAGGTGAAGGAATACCCCACAACACTGCAATATACTCCCTTTTTGTTGTCTTGTCAAAAAACTGTTTACCAAGACACGTCTTGGCATCAGGCGTTTTTGCTATTACAAGCAAACCGGAAGTATCCTTATCAATTCTATGCACCAGACCGAGCCGAGGGTCATTTACATCATAATTCTCAGAATTTCGGAAATGCCAGGCGAGCGCATTAACAAGAGTTCCGGAGTAATTACCATGTCCGGGATGAACAACGAGACCCGCCGGTTTATTCACAACCATTACAGCCTCATCCTCATACACTATGTCAAGCGGAATATCCTCTGCGGTAATTTCAAAATCATACCGCGGACGATCCATTAAAACACTCACCACATCAAGCGGTTTCACACGGTAATTGGATTTTACAGGTTTACCGTTTACCAGAACGCACCCTGCATCTGCCGCCTGCTGCACCCTATTTCGGGATGATTTTTCAAGCCTGGCTACAAGAAATTTATCTACTCTAAGAAGTTGCTGCCCCTTATCGGCGACAAATCTGAAATGCTCGTAAAGTCCGCTGCCATCATCCTGCTCAAATTCCTCGCGGTCCAACTCTTCTGACTCCTCCATATCAGTCAAAATAATGAGAGTAATCCTGGTCCTCAGCGGGTGATGTAACGTCAGCATCTATTGAATCTGCGACCGCATATCCTTCTCCCACATCAAGAGTCACCACAGAATTAACCGGTATTCTGGCTCCCGGAGTCAAAGGCACGCCATCCCGCGACACCCTTATAACCAAATCTTTATATTCAGATGGTACTTTAACAGAACGGACCTGCTTAATGCCTAACGCTTCAAGAACTGAGCGCGCCTGACGCTCCGACACATCAGTCAACATTGGCACAACCACCATTTTGGGCTCAAAAGCTGTAATAGTAAGATAAACCACTCTGCCCTCTTTTACTTTGGTGCCAACTTTCGGGTTCTGCTCAACCACAGTTCCGGGGCGAGTTTTGGAATCATAAACAGAATCAGCAAGTTCTACTTCAAATCCTGCCGACTCCAGCTGCCCTACTGCCAAATCGTAACTCAAGCCCTTGACTTGCGGCACTGTATCGTACTTACCATGACTTGTCCACACATCCAGCCATGCCAACGCCAGCCAGATAATCAAAAAAGCGGCAACTACGATCAAGCCAATATTAATTAATAGAGCACGCTGGAAAGGATGCTCTGATGCCGATGTTTTATTATCTTCAGGAGATTTCACAATATTCTATATATTTATTGTGCAAAGTTAAGTTATCCTGAAGAATAAACAAAATCCACCCGCACAATCAAGCACTGAGAACAATCCCGTTTGTTTCAGCCATCCTTCTCATATTCAATATAGCATATCTCATTCTGCCAAGCGCGGTGTTAATGCTCACACCGGTAGCATCAGCAATTTCCTTGAAACTCATATCCTGATAATATCTCATTTCAAGGACTTCTCTCTGCGAATCGGGTAAAGCCTCAACAAGCTTACGAACATCATCCTGTATTTGAGAGGCAACAATAGAATCCTCAATGGTGCCTTCGCTCAAATCCTTTCTATTCAGAAGCAAGCCATCGGTAGTGTCTGTTGAAACGGTATTGTCGCTCTTTATCTGTCGGAAATGGTCAATAATCAGATTATGAGCAATTCTTGACAGCCACGCCCCGAATTTTCCACTTTCGTTGTATTTGCCTTGCCTTATGGTAGTGATGGCTTTCACAAAAGTTTCCTGAAAAATATCGTCAGCGACATCATTGTCACGCACATAAGAATAAATAAATGAAAATATACGATTTTCGTGACGTTTGAGCAGACAGTCAAACGCCTCATTTTTTCCTGCCGCATATTCAGCCACAAGAGCTTCATCCGGCATAAAAGCCAAATTTTGATTCACTGTTCTAAAAATTTACGGTTTAAAGTAGCAGTGTTTCTATAGGCAAATAATTTTTAAGTTAGTAATTTATCAATTCTGTACAACAAAGTTCCACCCACGGAACGATTCTGACACAAAGTTAATACAATTTTCCGAAAGCAAAAAACAGAATAACATTTTTTTGTTGCTTTTTCTCAATTTTTCTATTTTAGTCAGCTTCATCGGCAAGAGTGTAAAAATTAAATTGTACCTTTGTCTGCCGGTATGCAAAATGCATTTGAATAGTTATCAATAAATTTCCGTCACATTTGATGAACAAGATATTAGTACGATCATTATCCGGAGCTGTTTATGTTGCGCTCATAGTGTGTTCTCTAATTTATGGTTCCTATTGGGCGTTTCCACTTTTATGTGCTATATTTTCATTGCTGGGTGTAGCCGAGCTCGAAAAGATTGAATCAGTCAATAGCAATGACCGGATAGCGCTGCGGTTCATAGACATGGCAGCCGCTTTTATTTTAGCCCTTTTCCCTGCGTTTTCCATTTATAAAGGCACTGAATTATTCTTTGCATTCGGCGTATCCGCACTAATTCTCTTATTTCTTGTTCGTCTTATCAGCCAGCTATATATCTCAGAAGAAAACGCACTGTCGAGTATATCATCAGGCTGTCTTGGTATAATATACGTTGCTGTGCCATTGAGCCTTATCTCTGTTGTTTCAATAGTGTCAGGTCCGCAGATAGTACTCGCTATGTTCATAATGATATGGATAAATGACACCGGAGCGTTTCTTGTAGGCTCTACTTTCGGAAAACACCGTCTTTTCGAGCGTATTTCACCCAAAAAGTCATGGGAAGGATTCTGGGGTGGATTCATATTCAGCATAGCAGCCGGTGTGGTGATTCATTACCTTTTCGGTAAATGGAACCCGACCCTCAGCCTTCCCGGCATGTGTGTGTTAGGAGCTCTTATATCAGTGTTCGCTACTTTCGGCGACCTCGTGGAATCACTTATTAAACGAACTGTGCATATTAAGGACAGCGGACACATCATGCCGGGTCACGGAGGTATTCTGGACCGTATAGATTCATTGCTGATTGTTTCCCCTGCTCTTGTATTATTCCTGATTATAGATTCAATAATTAGATACATATAAAACCGAATATAACTATGTCTGATCGCCGATATAATCTTCGCGGAGTAAGCGCATCAAAAGAAGATGTGCATAATGCAATCAAGAATGTAGATAAAGGATTGTACCCTAAAGCATTCTGCAAAATAATACCTGATATTCTGGGTGGTGATGAAGAATGGTGTAATATAATGCATGCCGATGGTGCAGGCACAAAATCATCACTTGCATATATGTACTGGCGCGAGACCGGCGACCTCTCTGTTTGGAAAGGCATTGCTCAGGATGCCCTAATCATGAACATAGATGACCTTCTCTGTGTTGGTGCCACGGACAATATCCTGTTAAGCAGCACAATAGGAAGAAACAAATTGCTTGTACCCGGTGAAGTAATAGCTGCCATCATCAACGGGACAGAGGAACTACTGGAAGAGTTACGCAACAACGGCATAGGCATTTACAGCACCGGTGGAGAAACAGCCGATGTGGGTGACCTTGTCCGCACAATAATTGTGGACAGTACCGTGACCTGTCGAATGAAAAGATCAGATGTAATAAACAATGCCAATATAAAAGGTGGAGATGTAATAGTTGGACTTGCGTCTTTTGGAAAGGCTACTTATGAAAAAGGCTACAACGGAGGCATGGGAAGCAACGGATTGACATCGGCAAGACATGATGTATTCTCTAAATACCTTGCAGAAAAATATCCGGAGAGCTACGACAGCGCTGTTCCTGAAGAACTGGTTTATTCCGGTTCATGCTCTCTGTTGGACGATGTTGAGGACTCGCCTATTAATGCCGGTCTGCTCGTGCTGTCACCAACGCGCACTTATGCTCCGGTAATCAAAAAGATATTGAGTGAAATGAGATCTGATATACATGGAATGGTTCATTGTTCCGGTGGCGCTCAGACAAAAATTCTTCACTTCATTGAAAACAAACATGTGATAAAGGACAACATGTTTGATGTACCCCCTCTGTTCAAACTAATTCAAAGAGAGAGTGGTACCGACTGGGCAGAAATGTACAAAGTCTTCAATATGGGACACCGTATGGAAATCTACCTTTCTCCGGAACACGCTGATAAGGTTATAGAAATCAGCGAATCCTTTGGTATAAAGGCTCAGATTGTTGGCCGTGTAGAAGAACGTGAAGGCAATAAACTGACAATTAAGAGTGAATTCGGCACTTTTGAATACTAATTTGCGCAGTTTTATCTTACTGTCTGTCACTCTGTTTCTCATATCTTGCTCAAATAGAGACAACAGTGCGTCAGATAGCCACTTTAATACGTTGCCTGACACGCTAAGAGTCGGAACCCTATACAGCCCTACCTCATATTTTATATATAGGGAGGAAACAATGGGCTATGATTATGATCTTGTTAAGAGACTGGCTCAGGATAAAGGCATGGTGCTTAGACTCGAAGTTGCTCCCAGCCTACAGCGTGTAATAGAAATGCTTGATTCGGGAGAGATTGATCTTATTGCTTATGAGGTGCCAATAACCAAGGAGTATCGTTCAAAGGTTATTCCGTGCGGCATAGAATCTATAACAAGTCAGGTGCTTGTCCAGCCGAAGAAGTCGAAAGAAGGTTTGATTTCTGACGTCACGCAGCTGGTTGGCAGAACAGTTTATGTTGAAAAAGACAGCAAATATCACCACAGAATGGAGAATCTCAATGAAGAACTGGGTGGAGGCATTGAGATCATTCCAATCAACAAAGACACGCTCATAACCGAAGACCTTATCGCTATGGTGTCTCGAAAAGAGATTCCGCTGACAATTGTTGACTCTGATATAGCCCGTCTTAATAAAACTTATTTCAACGACCTTGACATCACCCTTCAGATCAGCTTTGAGCAGAGAGCTGCATGGGGTGTAGCACCGGGAATGAAATGGCTTGCAGACTCCATAACCGAATGGATGGCAGAAGAACAGCCTCGCAAAACCCGTGATGCCCTTCTGAAAAGATATTTTGAGAAAAGTAAATCAGACGGAAGCTACCGGCTAAGATTTTCCTTGGATCTTTCGCGGGGATACATTTCGCCCTTTGACAACCTTTTCAAAAAATATGCCGGGGAAGTTAACTGGGACTGGAGGCTCCTCGCTTCACAAGGCTATTGCGAGAGCCATTTTGATTCAACCCAGGTGTCATGGGCAGGAGCCAGAGGTATAATGCAGCTTATGCCCAGTGTTGCCAGAGCTTATGGTCTTGACGAGCACACTATCGTAAACAATGAGCAGAATATTTATGCCGCATCAAGAATAATTCAGAGTCTGAGCCGAATTCTCACACCTAAAGTATCAGATCCTGAAGAGAGAAAGAAATTTATCGTGGCAGCATATAATTCCGGAATAGCTCATATTCTTGATGCGATTGCTATTGCCCGAAAATACGGACTTGACCCTGAAAAATGGGACGGACAGGTTGAAAGCGCACTCCTGATGAAATCCAACCCGGATGTTTACAATGACCCTGTATGCAAATATGGATATTTCCGAGGCAGACAGACTTGCGAATATGTCCGCCAGGTTTATGAACTCTACAATGATGTGCGCAAACAAATTCCTTCATGATATAAACACTCAATAATTTTTATCATATATGAAAAAGTATTACCTTTCAGTAGCTATTGCTGTAACACTCGCATCTTCAATGATGCTGTCTTCTTGCGTTGGTAGCTTCGCTCTTACCTCCAAGCTCCTTAACTGGAACCGCCAGGTTGGAAATAAATTCGTTAACGAGCTTGTTTTCTTCGCTTTCTGGATTCTTCCCGTTTATGAAGTCAGCGCTCTCGCCGATGTGCTTGTTCTCAATAGCATTGAATTCTGGAGCGGTTCAAATCCTGTTGCTGCCGGAAAGAAAGTTATTGAAGGTCAGGATGGTCGCTATCTTGTTGAATGTGACGGAAAAGGATATACCATTACCGGTGAAAACGACGGAAGCGTTGTTCGTCTTGATTTCAATGAAACAGACAGGAGCTGGAGCGTAACAGCTAATGATGTGACCATGCCTCTCATGACATTTGTTGACGACAACCATGTTGCACTTCCCGCTTCTGATGGTTCTGTTACAACTGTTGAACTCTCTCAGTCAGGAGTTTTTGCTTATCAGCAGCTCACCACAGCTCAGCTCTGGGCTAAAAGATAACAACACGAACATTGTTTATACCGATAGCGGTGAGGATTGTCTCGCCGCTATCTCTTTAATTGCGTATGAAGAAAATTGCCATTTTCGCATCCGGCAACGGATCTAATGCAGAGAATATCATTCGTTATTTCAAGGAAAATCCCCAATCCGCTGAAGTAGCCCTTGTTATCTGCAATAAACCTCAGGCTGGTGTGCTGTACAGGGCGGAAAAACTCGGAGTCCCGACTGCGGTAATTACCAAAAGTGAACTAAACGATAGCGTATTCATGCTTGAATTGCTGCAACAGCACTCTGTTGATTTGATTGTTCTCGCTGGATTCCTTCAGATGATACCAGCCTTTCTTATAAACAGTTACCGGGATAAGATCGTTAACATCCACCCCTCACTGCTCCCTGCTTTTGGAGGCAAAGGCATGTTTGGACGGAATGTACATGAGGCGGTGGTTGCTGCCGGTGTGCAAGAAACGGGCATAACAATTCATCTCGTCACAGAAAAATATGATGACGGAGCTATTCTGTTTCAAGCCAAGACTGATGTTACACATCAAGACACTCCTGATAGTGTGGAGACTAAGATTCATAGCCTCGAAAAGGAATATTTCCCTCAGATTATTGAAAAATTCTTTTGCAAGTGACTCAAAATCCGGCATGTTTTTTCCGGAGAAATAGTGTAACTTGTTAAGGTGTACTAAAGTATATAAAGGTAATTTTAAGGGTAGTAAGAAAGAGGAGAATATTTAGTAATTTTGCAAGCTGCAAGATAAATGAATACACTCCGATTACTCCTATATTATATTATAGCATCCGCCGTTTTCGCTTTTGACGCGTCTGCGGTGTCCGTTCGTCTTTCCGGTAAATCCGGTTCACGAGCAGTTATGATCAATCCGCCGGCTTCAACAGGATTGAACGCTGTTTATGTAGTTCCCGCCTCTGAGGGTATTTCGGCTGAGATTTCCGGAACTTCTTCAAACGCTGAATGGTATATATTCGATTCACGGGGAGCTGCCTTTGCCGAACTGTTGACTGACCACGAAACTTTGTCGGCAGACAAAGGATATATCATTGAAGATTCAGGAAGCAAATTTTATTTCTGGATTACAGACTGGTCTAAAGCGCCTTTCATCGCGGGAAATCTTGAAATAGAAACAAGTGATTGTTCATCAACCGAACTAATCTTTACCGGAGAGGCACAGCGGCTTTCCTATCAGACTATTACCGGTAGAACCATGGAGATTGACCGTGAAATCATCCTCTCATATTTCACATTGGAGCAGAATGGCGAAACTGCTGCATTCAATCAGATAATACAAACCAGAAGTTTGCCTTTCATAAACGAAAGAATAAGCCTCCCCTCACCGCTGTGCTCAACAAGGTTTATACTAACCGGTGACAGGTTTCTCCAGGAATGGAATCAAGAGATTGAGATACAGAGCGGCATCCTGACTCCAACCGCTGTTTCAGCTGCCGTGAGTGTTGAACAGCTTCAGAGGGATGCGCTCAATGAACAGAAAAATGGCGACTCTTCCTTTGGTGGTTCTGCTCCAGTTGATATGATTTTCCGGGCAGCGGTTTCAGATGCTGTGGTGTTTACAGAGTGGCAGATTTCAACTGATCCGGAATTTATAAACATCATTCTTAGAGAGCGCTCTCCCGAATGGGACTATACCTTCAACGAAAGCGGCACATATTATGTAAGGTTCATGTGTGCCAATGCTTCCGGTGAGTGTGACTGGTTTAGCGACAATTACATGGTCTCGATAGGCGAATCTCGTCTCAGATGTCCAAACGCTTTTTCACCGGGAGCATCAGAAGGTGTTAATGACGAATGGAAAGTCAGTTACAAATCAATCATCTCTTTTGAATGTCATATTTTCAACCGGCTTGGCGTAAAGATGGCTGAGCTCCACGACCCGTCGCAGGGCTGGAATGGCAAATACAAAGGCAGCTTTGTGAAACCAGGAGTTTACTATTATGTTATTAAAGCTTTGGGAGCGGATGGCAAAAAATATAATCTGAGTGGTGACATTAATATTGTCGGCTCACGTTCCCGTTAAAAAATATTTATTATGAAATTACTAAGTACAATTATATCAGCACTTTTAATCTGCGGGCACTCGGCGTTTGCTCAGCAAACTGCACCCAACCCTCCTGTACCTTCAGCAATAACTTTTGCCGGACAGACAGTCAACCTGGACAGATCTGATATGTATGAGCGTTTTGACAGAGAACTTACCTCAATGGCTTACACCCATGGCAATACTCTTCTCACGATCAAACGCGCAAACAGATATTTCCCGATAATGTCTCCGATTCTCAAACGCTACGGAGTTCCTCTGGATCTGCTTTACCTTGCCTGCATTGAAAGTTATCTAAATACTCGTGCACTTTCTCCGGCTAAGGCTGCCGGAATCTGGCAGTTTATCCCGGCAACAGCTAAACAATACGGATTGGAAGTGAATGATTATGTTGATGAGAGATACCATCCTGCAAAAGCTACTGAAGCGGCTTGCAAGCTGTTGAAAAGCATGAAAAACCGGTTTGGGAGCTGGGAAAGTGCAGCAGCGGCATATAATGCCGGGAGTGCTCGCATTGCCCGTGACCTTGAGTCGCAGGGTGTGAAATCGGCATTTGACCTGTATCTCCCTGATGAAACTTCACGATACATGTTTCGTCTTTTCGCTATGAAAGAGATTATGGAGAATCCGGCTAAATATGGATTCATCCTTAAACCGTCTCAACTCTACTATCCCATTGACTGCAACACTGTGCCAGTTTCAACACCTGTGGAGGACTGGCAAAAATGGGCATTGGATCATGGAACCAATTATATGACTCTTCGGGATCTTAACCCCTGGATCAGAGCTAAAAGTCTCCCAAATAAAACTGGTAAGACATATCAGGTACTTGTCCCAAAGAAAAATGCCATGTCACGCAGTTCACAAACTTCACAGGTTTTTAACCCAGCATGGACCCAACAAAAATCAAAGTAATGAAAAATTCCGACAAAAACCTCACTGTGTTGGGAGCGAGGGTCAACAATCTCAAGAATATTGACGTAACCATTCCGCATAATTCCCTCACTGTAATCACCGGGCTTAGTGGAAGCGGTAAATCCTCACTGGCATTCGATACCATTTATGCTGAAGGTCAGAGGCGTTATATAGAAACTTTTTCTGCCTACGCGAGAAATATGCTTGGCAATATGCAGCGTCCGGATGTAGATAAAATCGAAGGACTCAGCCCTGTTATCGCCATTGAGCAGAAAACAGTAAACCGAAATCCGCGAAGTACCATAGGCACTACAACTGAGATTTATGACTTTTTGCGACTCCTATATGCTCGTGCCGCTGAAGCAAGAAGCTATATCTCCGGTAAGCCGATGATTAAATATACCGAAGAGAAAATAGTTGACCTGATTCTTAATCGCTTCGAAGGAAAGAAAATATATATCCTCGCACCACTTGTCAAAAACAGAAAAGGTCATTATAAGGAGCTGTTTGAGGCACTTGGAAAAAAGGGTTATCTTAATGTGCGGGTTGATGG
>JAIDQW010000325.1 GCA_029062075.1 Paramuribaculum sp. | reverse complement strand
ACCGATACATGCACAGGGAGAAACATTTACTGACGGCACTTTCACATTTCGGGTTATTGCAGAAGGCGAGTGTGAAATAATCGGCTGTCAACCCCCTCCCAATCCTCTTATTATTCCCTCTACCACGACCAATAACGGCAATATCTATGTGATAACAAGTATTGGGATGGATGCGTTTTGTGATTGCAAAGAGCTTACTGGAAATCTTATTATACCTAATACGGTTGTATCCATTGGGGCAAATGCTTTTACAGGAATAAAATTTTCTGGGGAGTTAGTAGTGCCGTATTCTGTCAAATATATTGGGCGTGGTGCATTCCAAAAGACACAATTCACAAAAATTACTCTCAATGCTTCTACAGCAACTATATATGCTACAACCTTCAAAGACTGTACCAGTTTGGAGACGTTAATCTTAGGTGACTCTATTAAAAGTATTGGAGAGTGGGTTCAAGGTCCGTCTGACTCATATTACGATTTCCCGGGAGGAACATTTGAAGGATGCTACAATTTAAAGAATATTACATTTGGGGAAAATATTTCAACTATAGGGAGAGCAACTTTCAAAGGTTGTACAGGCTTATCTGGCAAACTTGTTCTCCCAAAATCAGTAAAAGTTATTGAGGACTGGGCATTCAGTGAATGTAAAGGTTTGACAGGTCCCCTTGAATTACCGGATAATGTAACTACTATTGGAAGTTTTGCTTTCAGTTATTGTTCTAATATCATAGGACCACTTGAACTTCCTAATTCCGTAACATATATCGGAAGTTCAGTATTCACTAGCTGCACAAATATAAACGGTCACCTCAAGTTGCCGGACGCTGTAGCAACTATACAGGACTATGCGTTTTGGGGCACAAATATAACTGGAGTGACATTGCCTAAATCACTTCAGCATCTTGGTCACACCCCTTTCCCATGCGATATTATTTCAGGTATCCTGACCATTCCAGCATCATTAATTAGCATGAGGTATTCATTTGAAAACTGCACGAAGATAACAGAGGTATTGTTTGAACCTAATTCACAAATTCAATCTATTATAGGCGCTTTCAAGAGTTGTACCCAGCTCACCAAGGTTACGATCAGCGGGAATACAAAAAAATATACTGTGTCCGGAGGAGCATTTGCGCATTGTCCTAACCTAACATCTGTTACATTAGAGGGGTCTATTTGCGCAATAAATGACACAACTTTCAAAGCCAGTAATAATATTAGATATTTGAAATTGGGGAACGGCGACTCTCAACTGAAAATAGATAGAGATGTATTTGACATATGCGCAATTGACACTCTTCACCTCGGAGTCACTCTTACGACGGATTCATGGAAATTTCTGAACATAAGCACACTCAAGGCTCTGACTTTGGGCGGGTCGGTAAATACCGTCAATGACGGGGCTTTCGCCGGATGCACCGGGCTCAAAAGCCTCATACTCGAACCTAACGGCTACCGGCTCCCTATAACATTGGGCTCCA
>JAIDQW010000324.1 GCA_029062075.1 Paramuribaculum sp. | reverse complement strand
GATATACATATATAATAAAAGCAAGCCGGGCGGTTTGGTTCAACCATCCGGCATTATTAACAATTATTGTGGGAATTGTTTGGGATATATCAGAGGAGTGCCTCTGCCATGGCTTCAGCGGCTCTTTTGCCATCGCCCATGGCGAGGATGACGGTTGCTCCGCCTCTCACAATGTCTCCTCCGGCATAAAGACCGGCAACTGAGGACTCCATAGTTGAGTCATTAACTTCTATGGTACCTCGGCGGCTTACTTTCAGATTTGCAACGCTGTCGGGTATTAGGGGATTGGGAGAAACACCGACACTGACAATGACCATGTCAACAGGAATTTCCTCAATAGCTCCTTCAACAGGCACAGGCGAACGGCGTCCTGATTCATCGGGGTCTCCAAGTTCCATGCGCTGCACAAGCATGGCTCTTACATGTCCTTTTTCATCGCCAAGAAATTCGACAGGGTTGTGAAGTGTAAGGAACTCCACACCTTCCTGGCGTGCATGCTTGATTTCTTCAACTCGCGCGGGCATCTCCTCCTCGCTGCGGCGGTAAACGACTATCGCTCTTTCGGAGCCCATGCGTCGGGCTGTGCGTACGGAATCCATAGCCGTGTTGCCTCCCCCGATGATCGCTGCAATTTTGCCGTGAGCCACCGGTGTGTCAAATCCTTTTTTACCGGCTCCCATAAGGTTTACACGGGTTAGGTATTCATTGCTGCTCATTATGCCGATGAGGTTTTCGCCGGGAATACCCATGAATCTCGGCAGTCCCGCACCGCTTGCAACGAATATTCCTTTGAAGCCGTCAGCCTCAAGTTGCTCCACAGGGATGGTCTTGCCGATAACGCAGTCTCTTACAAATTTAACTCCAAGAGCTTCAAGTGTTTTAATCTCCGCATCAACTATGTCATTAGGTAGGCGGAATTCGGGGATACCGTATTTGAGCACTCCGCCAATCTCGTGGAGAGCTTCAAAAACGGTGACCTCAAAACCACGGCGAGCCATATCTCCCGCAAACGAGAGTCCGGCGGGTCCGGAACCGGCAACGGCAACCTTGATGCCGTTAGATTTGGGAGCACTGACTGATGCTTTTCCGAAAAGACGGTCGGTGTCAGCAGCAAAGCGCTCCAGATAGCCGATTGCCACCGGCTCTTTCTTCATTTTGTGGTATATGCATCTGCTCTCACATTGCTTTTCCTGCGGGCAGACTCTTCCGCACACAGCAGGCAGGGCACTGCTTAGTCGCAGAGTCGCTGCAGCTTCGGAGAACTCACCGCGTTGAATATTTTTTATAAATCCGGGTATGTCGATATGTACAGGACAACCTGTTACGCACTGAGGGTCAGGGCAGTCCATGCAGCGGGTAGCTTCCAGCACCGCCTGCTCGGCAGATATTCCCTGATTCACCTCCTCATTGCAAGTGACTCTATATTGCGGATCAAGCTCCGGCATTCTGACACGTGGAATAGCCGCACGCTCCTTGGCGCTCATAGCTCCTCTCAATTCAGCTCTCCATGCGGTGTCACGCATATTATTGTTTAGATTGTTCATGCTCAATGTCAGTTATATGCCCTCAGGCGCATTATCATTTCATCGAAATTCACTTTGTGTGCGTCAAATTCAGGCCCATCGATGCACACGAACTTGGTTTTGCCGTCCACGGTTACGCGGCAGGCTCCACACATACCGGTTCCGTCCACCATTATGGTGTTAAGCGAACACATTGTGGGTATGTTGTATTTTTGAGTGAGGAGAGATACGAATTTCATCATCACGGCGGGTCCGATCGTTACAACCAAATCAACCTTCTCCCGCTGTATCACACTCTCTACACCCTCGGTAACAAGCCCTTTAGTGCCGTATGAACCGTCATCGGTCATAATAACAACCTCATCGCTCCAC
>JAIDQW010000323.1 GCA_029062075.1 Paramuribaculum sp. | reverse complement strand
GTGCTGAACAGAGTGGCTTCATAGCCGATCTGGGCTACGAGACATATCAGAAAATCCTTCAGGAAGCTGTTACTGAATTACGCACGGAAGAATTTGCCGGACAACCTGCTCAAACCCCGGAAGAGGAACAGGATTTTGTTGCCGATTGCGTCATTGAGAGCGACCTGGAGCTACTACTTCCATCACGCTATGTTCCCCAGGAAAGCGAGCGAATTACTCTATATCAGGAACTTGACAGCATTGAGAGAGAGCTTGATTTGCAAGCATTCAAAAGCCGGCTCATAGACCGATTCGGCAACATTCCCCCGGAAACCGCCGAACTGCTTAGAATACCCCGTCTGCGCCGTCTTGCCAGAAAACTTGGTATCGAGAAAGTTGTGCTCAAACAGGAGAAAATGTACATCTATTTCGTAGATGACTCAAACAAAGCTTATTATCAATCACCAATGTTCGGCAAAATTCTCCATTACCTTCAGGATAATCCGCGAAGGTGTCAGATACGTGAAAAGAACGGGCGACGCAGTTTTGCTATAAGCGATGTAAAAAAAGTCGAGGATGCGGTTGCAATCCTCGACACTATCCATTCGTTACCCTCAATATAAACGGTAATTATTTTTCACGCATAAACACGTTTATCGGAGTTCCGGTAAAATCCCAGTTTGCCCTGATTTTATTTTCAAGATATCTGCGGTACGGTTCCTTAACCCACTTAGGCAGATTACAGAAGAAGATAAATGTGGGCACCGGTGAACCCTTAAGCATGGTGATATATTTAATTTTCACATACTTACCTTTATTTGCAGGGGGCGGATAAGCAGCTATTGCTTCCTGCATCACTGTGTTTAGCTGGGAAGTAGGAACGACGCGCTTGCGGTTCTCATAAACCTGAACAGCTGTTTCAAGCACTTTGAAAATCCTCTGCTTGGTAACAGCCGATGTGAAGATTATAGGAAAATCAACAAACGGTGCAAAGCGCTCACGAATAGCGTTTTCAAAATGCTTTATAGCCTCCTGAGACTTATTTTCTACCAGATCCCATTTGTTTACACACACCACAAGACCCTTCTTATTTTTTTGAATAAGTGAGAATATATTGGTGTCCTGACCTTCGATGCCTCTGGTCGCATCAATCATAAGGATACACACGTCGCTGGCTTCAATGGCTCTGATAGAACGGATTACTGAATAATATTCTATATCTTCGTTAACCTTAGCTTTCTTACGGATACCGGCTGTGTCAACAAGATAAAAATCAAATCCGTATTTATTACAACGGGTGTAAATGCTGTCTCTGGTTGTTCCGGCAATATCGGTTACAATATTTCTATCCTCACCGATAAAGGCATTGATAATAGATGACTTGCCTGCATTCGGTCTTCCGACAATAGCAAATTTGGGTATATCGTCAAGAGCTTCCTCATCATCCTCCTTCTCCGGGAGCTTTTTCACAACCTCGTCAAGAAGGTCACCAGTTCCGAAACCATTTACAGCACTTATGGGATAAGGTTCGCCAAGACCGAGGCTGTAAAATTCGGGTACGTTATAAAGCCAGTCGTTTGAATCCACCTTATTGGCTACGAGTATGACCGGTTTCTTGGATCTGCGTAAAATTTCGGCAACCCTGTCGTCAAGATCGGTAACTCCATTCATGGCATCAACAACAAAAAGAATTTCATCAGCCTGCTCAATAGCAACCTGCACCTGTTTATTTATCTCGCCTTCAAAGATATCTTCAGAATTGACAACCCAACCGCCGGTATCCACAATGGAGAATTCCTTACCGTTCCAATCCACCTTACCATACTGGCGATCGCGGGTAGTACCTGCGGTATCATCCACAATAGCGCTTCTGCTCTCGGTGAGACGGTTGAAGAGTGTGGATTTACCCACATTCGGCCTACCTACTATTGCAACAAGTTGTCCCATATCTACTATTTAAGTTAAATTAATAGCGCAAAGTTAATTATTTCCGCGCTAAAATCATTCAATATATCCGAATGAGCGCAGTTTATTATCTCTGTTTCTCCAGTTAGGCTCAACCTTGACAAAGAGTTCAAGATAAACACTCTTACCAAAGAATGTTTCAATATCTTTTCGAGCCTCGATGCCAACCTTTTTAAGTTTAGAACCGCCTTTACCGATAAGAATACCTTTTTGGCTGTCTCTTTCCACATAGATAACAGCCATGATGTGTATAGCGCCTCCTTTTTCGTCAAACTTTTCAACAATAACTTCTGCGGAATAAGGCACTTCCTTATCGTAATTTAGCAGAATCTTTTCTCTGATGATTTCAGTGACGAAAAATCTTGCAGGCTTGTCGGTAAGCGCATCTTTGCCAAAGTACGGCTCACTTTCCGGAAGCAGCTCAACAATTCGAGCCATAAGGTTTGTCACATTGAAATGCTCCTTAGCCGAAGTAGGGAATACCTCCGCATTAGGCAGAAGTTCTTTCCATTTCCCAACAATAATCTCCAAATCTCCCTGATTTTTAAGCAAATCAATCTTATTGATCACCAGCAGTACAGGTACTTTTTCTTTAGCTACTTTAGCAAGGAATTCTGCATTTTTAGTCGGATCCTCCACTACATCTGTCACATAAAGCAGAATATCAGCATCTGTAAGAGCTCCTTCGGAATATCCGAGCATACTCTCCTGAAGTTTGTACTTTGGCGAAAGTACTCCCGGGGTATCCGAGAAAACGATCTGATACTCAGGCGTGTTCACAATGCCCATGATACGGTGACGGGTTGTCTGAGCCTTAGAAGTTATGATACTGACTCTCTCCCCTACAAGATCATTCATAAGGGTTGATTTTCCTACATTCGGATTGCCGACGATGTTTACAAAACCGGCTTTATGTTTTTCTGCCATAGTCTAATTATTAATTGATTCTATAATAAAACAAAAATAGCACCATAAAAGATGCTATTTAAGTATTATTTTTTCAGGAATCAGACGGAACTAACTGAGAATCAGAGGTCCCAGATGAGGTACATTGCGCCCCATGTGAATCCTGCGCCAAAAGCGGTAAGGATTAGCTTATCACCCTTTTTGAGTTTTGACTTATATTCATCAAGACAAAGGGGAATTGAAGCCGCGCTGGTATTTCCATAATGCTCAATATTGACAAGCACTTTTTCGTGCGCAATACCCGCTCTCTGACTGACAGCCTCAATAATGCGCAGGTTTGCCTGATGAGGAATCAGATAGTCAACATCTTCCATTGTGAGGTTATTTCTGCGGGCAATGTCCAGTGAACTTTCAAGCATATCTGTCACAGCATGCTTGTAAACGTGTCTTCCATCCTGGAAAATATAGTGCTCACCAGCGTCAACGGTTTCATGAGAAGCAGGAAGAACAGAGCCTCCGGCTTTCATGAGAAGGTGATCTCTACCCTCACCATCAACATGGAAAACGGCATCAATAACGCCGGTGTTTTCTTCAGTAGGCTCAACAAGCACAGCGGCCGCACCATCGCCAAAGAGAGGACAGGTACTTCTATCGGCATAATTTACCATAGAAGACATTTTTTCAGCGGCAACCACAATGACTTTCTTTCTGATACCGGCTTTAACATAGGCAGCAGCATCTTCAAGTGCGACTATAAATCCGGCACAAGCAGCCTGAATGTCATAGGCATAAGCATTCTTCAGTCCGCAATCGTGACAGATAACACTACCTGTTGAAGGGAAACGGTAGTCAGGATTGGATGTTGCGCAAATAAGGAGTTCAACATCCTCTGGTGCGGTACCTGTAGAGGCAAGAAGTTTTTCAACAGCCTTAGCTCCGAGGAATGATGAGCCAGCGCCTTCCTGTTTAAGAATTCTGCGCTCTTTGATACCAACTCTTGTAGTAATCCACTCATCATTGGTATCAACCATCTGTGAGAGCATCTCGTTGTCGAGGACATCATCGGGCACATAGGATGCAATGCCTGATATTCTGGCGTGAAGCATATATAAGTTTGTTTAAGTTAATTGAAAAAAATCTCCCAAACCCGGCAGAGCCAAAAAATTCGGGAGAAGTTTATTTTCAGCACCTCCCTAAGACGGGACGGTGGATGCTATTAAACAGCGGCAGGCTTTTCAATAGCAACTTTGCCACGGTAGTAGCCGCATTCGCCACAAACAGTGTGGTAGATATGCCATGAGCCACAGTGGGGGCAGAGTGCGAGTGTGGGGGCAACAGCCTTGTCGTGTGTGCGACGCTTCGCTGTACGTGTCTTAGATTGTTTTCGTTTAGGATGTGCCATTGTGTTATAATTCTTTAGTTATTATTTCTATTTTTATCTTATTCTTCTTTATCC
>JAIDQW010000322.1 GCA_029062075.1 Paramuribaculum sp. | reverse complement strand
CCGCTGCGTTGTGCAACTGCCGTTTTTGCTGCCTTTAGCAGCTGCGAGAAGGATGTGATGATAGTGCCGCGCATCTGGGCAACTCTTGTTTCGGCTGCCGCAAGCGCCTGATTGCCCGGCTTTGCCGAGCGTCGCAATTCAAGTAAAAGAGCCATCTGCTCGTTATAGTCGCCAATCATTCCGGATTTACCGGAACTGCCTTCCTCGCCTGGAGTGGAGATTGTGGGCAGCATCCCGTCGCTGTTGTTTTTCAACAGGTCAAGCACCTGCTCGTAGTAAAGAATCTGCGCCGATGCTTTCAGCAACTCTTCATGCGCGTTGAGGCTTGTTTCAAGAATGATTGGTGCTTCCGCCTCAATATCAACAAAATTGCTCTCGGTCTTGAATTTTTCTACCTTAGCTTCCGATTCTCTCAAATCGGTGTAAAGTGAATTGATTCTGTCGGTTATGAAGTTCAGCTCGGTTACAGAAATCTCTCTTTTTCGTTCAAGTCTTTTCATGTTGTACTCATTCATCATAGTGTTGAGCACAGCAACAGCCTTATGTCGGTTTTGAGTAGTATATGTAAATTCAATCCCGTCCGCAAGCTTGTCAAGAATGTTCACTTTAACCTCTTTGAACAGATTCCATGCCGCATCTGAAACACTTGTTACTCCAAATACGAATGTGCCGTTTTTAGTATCGTCACCGGTTGCCGAGATAGTGAAATCGGCAAGTGATGTTGATACATTATACGGAAGTGTTACCCCCTTTTTTTCAAAGTAAGTTTTTTTGAAAAAGCGCCCGCTGTACATCTGTATATCCGCTTTGCCATTTTTTAATGTAACCTTTACGTTGAACGCCTTTTGCATAGTATCGGCGCACTCATCGCTTAGAGTAAGTGATATCGGCGTATCCTCAAACAAAGTATGGTTTATCAGCCCGTCTTTCTCCACGCAATTCACATTCAGGTTGAGTGCTTTGACCGTACGGGTGGCAACATCAATTGTATTGACAAGCAAAATTTCATTGTCAACGCTTGAAGATGAGAATCCGCCGGTAGAGAATATTCTCATCATCTGCATCATGGAGCCGGCTCCGCGTGCTCCCTGTGCATCAGAATTATCCTCAATGAGCAGTGACGCGTGGGCGGTATATTCGGATTCCTTGCGGGCTATATATGCCACCGCCAGTCCGAAGATAATAAGAAATATAGCTCCGAGAAGCCATTTGTGAGCTTTTATTTCACGAATGTATCTGCGCAGGTCAATCTCGTTAGAATAATCTTTAGTATTCATTGTGATGTGGTTTAATCTGTTGAGTAGGACGTGATTCCGAGCATATAGCTCCGAGAAGCATCATGGCGCACATGCCGGATGTCTGCACAATGGTGGTGGAGGCGATGCTTTCTATGAGGAGTGAGAATGTGATTATATATCCTATGGCAAATGGCAGCCTGTTGCTTACAGGCTGCTTGCGAATAAGCCTTCGCAGAAGGACTAAAACATAAATCCAGAAGATGGCGAAAAGTATAACTCCAACTATTCCGAACTGAGCCAGAGAGGGATAAAAAGCGTCACATATAAAAAAGGGCTGCGAAGGCGACAGCCCGTAAACCGAGCTGATTCCATATTCATGATACAGAGAAGAATACGGGTCAGTGGATGCCCATGAGCAAAAACTTGCAAGCCCGCTGCCAAATGGCAGATAGTCTGTCAGCACAAGTGCTCCGGTGGCATATAATACAGGGCGGGCATACGATTCAAGCACTTCGGGGTCATAAGCGGTTGATTCTCCGGTTAGAAAATAGTATCGGAACTTTCCCCAACCTGCTGCAACTACCAAGAGCGGTATTACGAAAATCAAAATTTTACGTTTGAGCGACATATCGCTCAACGCATAGCGGGTATAAAAGAACAGGAAAAAAATTGAGATGATGAACTCACCATAGTATTTCGATCTACCGCATAGAAGTCCGGCACTTAGCATTGCAATGATAATAAGGATATCCTTTTGACTGAGCCGATTGTTATCGGAAGTGAATGCATAGACTACAGCGCACAGCAAAAGTACCATTCCGGGGTAGGATATATGCCCCATGATTAGCTGGAACGGTTCTTTAGGCATAAAGAAGCTGATAGTACAAACAGATGCGTTAACAATGGCGATATATCTGAGCCACTGCTTCTGCTTGCCTGAAAAAGACGGTTTTACCGCGAGAAAAACGACAAAAGGAACATACGGTTTCAACTGTATAATCCAATCGGTAACGATAGCTCCTGGTGTATTGAAATGTACGAAGATAATAGAATATGCTGCGTAAAAGGTCATGACAGCAACGATAATCCAGAGTAATGTGTAGCGACGCCATGCATGGTTTACTATGCAGTCGGCAACAGCGATAACACCCATGAGACCGGCAATCAGCTCATCGGTAAATGTTGCTATTTTGACGCTTGGAATCAATAGCGCAAAAGCGAGAATGAAAAGTGATGTGCAGATTCGGTCAATTCTCAGCATGGTGCACTAAGCAGATTATCTGACAGCAAGGGCAATTACAAGTGAAGCTATCACGCTCACCGCACTTACAATTGTGGATATTACGGATAACTTGTAGGAGTTGTTAGTATTGTATCTGGCATTTGACTCTCTTACACTGTTGGGGTCAACAATTACCACATCATTCTGGTGCAGATAGTAGTAGGGGGAGGATATTACATCCGGGTTCGTTAGATCCAGGCGATGATATACAAGCCCTTCGGGAGTTTCTCGAATAACAGTGACGTTGTCTCTCCTACCGTATTCGGTCATATCTCCGGCAGATGCCAGAGCATCAAAAATAGAAAATCTCTCAGATTTTACCTCTACGGTGCGGGGATTCCTTACCTCGCCCATTACATTAACCTTGAAGTTCAGAAGCCTGACTTTGACTTTGGGGTCGGTTACATTCTCCTCAATGCGGGAGGTGAGATAGTTTTTCAGTTCTAAGGTTGACATACCTGCGACATGAATTTTACCAAGCACCGGGAAGTCGATATCACCGTTTTTGTTGACTATATATTTCTGCTGTTCGGTGGTGGATATAATGCTGTTCTGCCCCGCAGAGTACTGTGCGTTGCTCGCGGGTAAATTGTACTCGGCAGTAGCCGCGGGCATTGTGGATGTGACAACAATCTCAAGCTCATCCTCGGGCACAATCTTAATTGAATATTCTGTTGAGGTCAGCTTGCCCTCTTTGGCGTCAGGCAGTGCTGACAGATAACTCAGATGGTTCTTGTGGGTGGAGCATGAAGC
>JAIDQW010000321.1 GCA_029062075.1 Paramuribaculum sp. | reverse complement strand
CTTCTTCACAAGGTCGGGATAATCCTTGACCGCCTCGGATATTGAGCAGAAAATCACCCCCATCTCGGCAAGCTTCTCCTTGTGGGTTGTCTTGACGCTCACCGAGTCCATTACGGCATCCACCGCCATGCCGCTGAGAGCTTTCTGCTCTTCGAGCGGAATGCCGAGCTTGTTAAAGGTTTCCAAAAGCTGCGGATCCACTTCGTCGAGACTTTTCGGTGAGTCTTTAGCCTGCTTGGGAGCAGCATAGTAGCTTATATTCTGGTAATCAATCTCCGGGATGTCAAGATGAGCCCATGTGGGCATTTCGAGTGTGAGCCAGTAGCGGTAAGCTTTCAGCCGGAAGTCAAGAAGCCATTCCGGCTCCCCCTTCTTGGCTGAGATGAAGCGCACCACATCCTCGTTGAGCCCGCGCTCAAGTATATCGGTGGGAATATCGGATGTGAATCCGTACTTGTACTCTCCACCGGTGACTTCGTCAATGATATCTTCCTGTTTGTTACTGTCGTTATCTTTATTCATAACAGATGGTTTGTCTTAGTTACAACAACGAACCGACGGTATTGGTTGTCATATCCTTCAAAGCGCCGAGAATAGCCGGGGTCATCTCCATAATGATCCGCAGAAATTCGCCGCCGGCGAGCTTGCTTGAAGAGAAGAGGGGGCTGTCGGGCGAAATGACTTTCCAGAGGTTGAGCATGAGGCTCACCACCATAAACCATTTCAGCACAAGAAACACCGCGCCGGCAATGCGGTCAATAAGGCTGAGCCTGACCGCATAGGTGGCTTTTCGCAGGAAACCGGCGATGAGCCACACTCCGAGCCACACAATGGCAAAGAGTGTTCCGTAGCCGAGAACCTGAGCGGAATAAACGGTCATGGTGGAGGCGTAGGGCTGATCGGCACCGAGCATCGGTGACACCAAGCTCACGGCAAGTGGTCCCGCGGCACGGCAGGCAATAACGGCAGCAGCTATCGCCACCACCGAGCCGAGCTGCTTTATGGCTCCTTTCTTGTAGCCAATCACCGCTCCACCGGCAAGAAGAATCAGAAATATGATATCCAATATAGCCATTCCTCTGCAAAAATAGTGAATAAAAACGGAAATAGCCAATATCGGGGGGAGGGGGATGGGAGGATGGTAAGCACCGTAGGTGCGCTGCCGTGCGAAACCCCAGCCAAACGAATGCAGGCTGGGGAGGATAGCATCTCCTCATCCGGCGGCATCGTAGATGTCGCTTTATTTGGTGCATCCAATATCCCCAGCCTGCGCTGCGCTTGGCTGGGGTTTCGCATAGCGACGCTCCTGCGGAGCTATCTCAGGGGCGATGACTCACCCGGAGACAGGGCGGTGGGTGCGGGGAAAATAAAAGTCCCGGGGAGATTGCTCCTCGGGACTTCACCCATTTATTAACCTAATTATCGGGAATTATAACGTGTAATTATCACGTTACGATGGTTTTTAATAAAGAGGTGATTATTGAAAATCACCTCTTTATGGGTTCACATGAGTAAAAGTTTCACAACTTCAACCATGTGGTGTGTACTAATCTATTCTTTACTAATTCTTTTGAACTGTTAGTCAAGTTCGGAACAGGGCTGCAGACCTGATGTTGACCAACCCGGGTTCTGATAAACCACTGAGTTAGCTTTGTTACCGTCAGGTGAAGAGTTCACGAATACCAGACATCCGATAGGTGAGAGGTACTGTGCACGGCTCCAGGTGATACCGTCCCAAACATAGTTGTTGTTTTTGTTCACGCGGTTAAGAACAATCCAGTCACCGAGGTCTTTGCTTGACATGTTACCGTTGTTTTCGCTGACAGTACCATAGATGGGAACGAGGTTGCCATCATCGTCAAGACCCTTGAGGCAGAGTTTGCTATCGGGGTCTGTGTAAACAGTGTTCCAGTACTTCATGCCATAGAGGTTAACAGGATTAGCAGCGAGCTGGTCCATAGCGCACCAACGACGGAGGTCGCTGTAACGGAAACCTTCAGCGATGAGCTCATTGCGGCGCTCACGGCGAATGTTGTAGAGGGTGGTGTTTACAAGCTGACCGCGAGAATATGCGCCCCAGTCGTTTTCACCTTCCTTAGCCATTACAGTAGCAGCGATGGTCTTGTTGTAGTCAGGATCCACTTTAGCACGTGTGCGGATAGCGCGCCAGTAAGAATCGGCAGTAGCGTCAACATTACCGTTCTTCTCGTATGAAGCCTCCATGTAGTTGAGGAGAGCCTCTACGCCACGGAAAGTGATAGAACCGGTAGTAGCTGCAAGGTTACCTTCAGCCATTGTGTAGTCGAATGAGCAACCTTTCTTGTTGGCATAACCTGTGATAGGATTCTGTGAAGCACCCTCGGTGAGGAGCATGCTCATGTTGTATCTTGTCACAACGGCACCGTTCTTGTAGCTCATCACGCATGTGTCGCCACGAACAAAGAGCTGTGCGCGTGAGTCACGATTCTTAAGTGTAGCAGTAACACCTTCGTTTTCCCAATCTTCGTCAAAGCCTGAGCCGGCAGCATAGATGGGGAGACCGTTCTGCATCACGAAGCTACGGATCAATCCACGAGTGAAACCGAGACCACCGCCGTGGGTCATGTAGGGGTGCTGCATCTGAGTAGAAACCTGGGGTGCTTCCAGCTGATATGCACGGTACATGAGAACCTCTTTGTAAGAGCTGAGATCAGTCTGACCGAACATGCAGTAGTAGGGATTCAGGGGAGCGAGTGTGGGGCTGAAAGGAATTTCAGCACCGGTATTCTCAGTGAGGTTTCCAACCATCTGGTCAGCTACAACTTTAGCAGATGTCATAGCTTCTGTGAGGAAGTAGTTGATTTCGCTGTCGATGTCAAATCCCTGGATGTCAGCAGCGTTTCCGGGCCAACCGGGTCCGCCGGGCACAAGAGCAGTGCCTTTGTGGTACTTCAACCAGGTGCCTTCAAAGAGAGCGACACGGCTGCGGAACAGAAGAGCAACGTTTTTGTTGAGGCCCTGCTTGCCCTTGCTTGATGTCTCGGGAAGATATGCAATGGCATTTGTGAGGTCATCAAGGATATGGCGAGCCACTTTGTAGCGTGGCTGACGGGGAGAATTGAGAAGAAGCTCCTCCTTATCGTCGGGAAGCACATCGTCAATGATAGGATAGTCACCCACAGCACTGAGGCTTGAGAAGTACTGGTAAGCACGGAAGAAGTATGCCTCTCCAATAGACTGGTTTACAAGAGTTGAAGCGGAAAGTGATCCATCTTCAAGTTTTGGGAGCACATTTTTAAAGAAGAAGTTAAGACCACGGATGTTGCCGAAACTCCAGTTTGACTCGTCATTGCTGGTTTGCCACTGACCCTTAGCATAGCGTGAGGGTATATTACGTTCAACCTGGTTGTCTGTACCATTGTCATTTGCAAAAGTACCTTCACCGTAAGCGTTGCTGGAGTGCGATGGAAGTAATCCATAGTAGTTCATCACGTATGCCGAGAGGTTTTCACCGTTGGTGAAGAAATTCTCCGCAACAATATCAGCTTCGGGCTCCCTGTTGAGAAAATCTTCGCAGGAAGATAATCCAACAAGCATTGAACTGCCGATGAACAGAGATGCTATATATTTATTCATGATTTGACTTAAATGATAGATTAGAAAGTAACGTTAAGACCGCATGAGAACACACGAGAGAGAGGATAGATCTTAC
>JAIDQW010000320.1 GCA_029062075.1 Paramuribaculum sp. | reverse complement strand
CGGAGGGACGCTTCTATTCCACCGGCTATAACAGGGATATCAGGATAAAGTTTCTTAAGAATTTCGGAGTAAACAATAGTTGGATAATCCGGGCGTGCTCCATGTCTCCCCCCCGGTGTGTAGGCATCATCGCTCCGCTTTCTTCTGTTAGCGGTGTAATGATTTACCATAGAGTCCATTGCCCCTGCCGATACACCGAAAAAAAGGCGTGGTTCTCCAAACTTGCGGAAATCACGAAGGTCATCCTGCCAATTAGGCTGAGGAACAATAGCTACTTTGTAGCCTGCTTTTTGAAGTGTTCGTCCAATGACGGTAGCACCGAACGAAGGGTGATCTACATACGCATCCCCTGAAAAAAGCACAATATCAGGTCTCTCCCAACCAAGTGCTTTCATCTCTTTTACACTCGTTGGTAGAAATAATGAGGTATCTTTAAGTGGATTAATCTGATTCATTTTACTTTGATTTCAGAAGTTCCTCAAGTTTCAACACCTCGTCTCTAAGACGTGCAGCATCCATGAACTCCATTCTTTTAGCAGCCTCCAGCATCTCTGAACGCTTGCGGGTGATGCACCTCTGCAATTCGTCCTTACTCATATATGCTATAACGGGATCTGCCGCAATATCAACAGAAGTCTTATATTCCGATTCGTACGGTACGGGCTCCGGTTTAAGCGCACTTTCAAACGGTTTGTTTTTACGCTTTTTGGATGGTGTATTTTCTTCAGTCTTGCAGTCAATACCAATAATACGGTCTCTTGCTTTAATGATTGCAGTCGGGGTGATTCCATGCTCCTCATTGTAAGCGAGCTGAATACTTCTTCTTCTCTCCGTTTCATCAATGGTCTGCTGCATGCTGTCGGTTATTTTGTCTGCATACATGATTACTTTTCCTCCGAGGTTACGGGCTGCACGTCCTACTGTTTGAGTTAAAGATCGGTGGCTTCGTAAAAAACCTTCTTTATCAGCATCAAGAATCGCAACAAGCGACACCTCGGGTAAATCAAGACCTTCACGAAGAAGGTTAACTCCAATCAGAACATCATAAGTGCCCGCTCTTAGGTCATCCAATATTCGGATTCTTTCCAAAGTATCTACATCGCTATGGATATATGCGGCTTTAATTCTTAACTTTTCCAGATAATCATTAAGTTCTTCCGCCATTCTTTTCGTCAGAGTGGTAACAAGGACTCTTTCATTCGCTTGAACCCTCGTTTCAATCTCTTCAAGCAAATCATCAATTTGATTCAGAGAGGGTTTGACTTCAATTATAGGATCAAGCAATCCGGTAGGACGAATTATCTGCTCAACTACAACCCCATCGCTTTTTTCAAGCTCATAATCAGCAGGAGTAGCACTTACATAAACTATCTGGTTTGTGAGTCGCTCAAACTCTTCAAATTTCAAAGGGCGATTGTCAAGAGCAGCCGGCAGGCGGAAGCCGTACTCCACAAGATTCATTTTTCTTGAGACATCTCCTCCCCACATAGCCCTGATCTGAGGTACAGTCACATGACTTTCATCTATAATGGTAAGGAAGTCTTTAGGAAAATAATCAAGCAAGCAGAACGGTCTCATTCCCGGTTGCCTGCCATCGAAATAGCGGCTATAATTCTCAATACCCGGGCAATGTCCCACTTCCCGCATCATTTCTATATCATAGGTGACTCTTTCATAGAGCCTCTTAGCTTCAAGTTCCTTAGCCTCGCGGTTGAAAAAATTAACCTGTTCACCTAAATCAAGTTCTATCTGAGCTATTCCAGAGGCAAGCCGGGCTGGAGAAGTTACGAATATGTTAGCCGGAAATATTTTGAAGTCCTCGTGGGTTCCAAGCGGTGTGTTGTCAGAAGAATAGAATGTTTTTATATCTTCAATCTCATCTCCCCAGAAAGTTACACGCACAACAATTTCCTCATAAGCCAGATGAACATCAACCGTGTCTCCTTTAACTCTGAAATTTCCACGAACTGGGGATATCTCATTTCTACTATATATTGCTCCTACGAGTTCTCTGAGGAAAGCATTACGGCTGATTTTCTGTCCTTTGGAAATGGTTATGACATTACTGTTAAAGTCCTCTGGATTTCCCATTCCGTAAATACATGAAACTGAACTGACAACAATCACATCTTTTCTACCGCTAAGCAGCGCAGACGTTGTTGCAAGTCGGAGTTTGTCTATCTCATCATTTATCATGAGATCTTTTTCAATATACTTATCTACGGATGGAATGTATGCTTCTGGCTGATAGTAGTCATAATATGACACAAAGTACTCTACAGCATTATTTGGGAAAAACCGTTTGAATTCACCATATAATTGAGCGGCAAGAGTTTTGTTGTGGCTTAAAATAAGAGTAGGGCGGTTTACCTTTTCGATTACATTCGCCATTGTGAACGTTTTACCGCTCCCGGTAACGCCCAATAAGGTCTGGGCCGGGACTCCTTCTTCAATGCCTTTTACTATACTTTCAATGGCTTGAGGTTGATCTCCGGTAGGTTTATATGTGCTGTCAAGTTGAAAATTCATTCTGCAAAATTACTAAAAAACGTTTTTATCTTATATTAAAATAGGTGTTAGTAGTTATTGCAGGTCTTAAAAAACCAAAAAAGAGCAATGGTAAGAGTTTATTTGGTTAGTCATTATTTTCGGGTTATCTTTGTAGGAGTTTTTTCTACATTCAAAGAGCACTAATGATACGGTCATATAAAAATATCGGAATGAAGGCTTTTAATACTATGAGGCTTGATTCTGTATGTGAAAATATGGTGGAGTTTGACACGGTTGAAGACTGTCCTTCTGCTATGGCACTCGCTGAAGAATTATCTCATGATGGAAGAGTAGATATAATTGGTGGCGGGTCTAATATAGTGTTCAGTGATGAATACCATGGCGTACTTGTCCATCCGGCAATATTGGGTTGGGATGTGAATATGCTTGAAAATGGTGCTGCTGAAGTGGTTATTGGTGCAGGAGTTGAACTAGACTCTTTAGTGTCTTATCTCGCTTCCGCAGGCTTTTGGGGATTGGAAAACCTATCTGGAATCCCAGGAACTGTAGGCGGAGCTGCTGTTCAGAATGCTGGTGCTTACGGTCAGGAATTTGGAGATTTCGTCAAATACGTCAAGGTATGGAATTGTAAAGAGAAGAAATTTGAAAAATTACCCAAAAAAGAATTGAATTATGGCTATCGGTTTTCCACATTCAAAATGCTGGAAAATTCGGGTAAATATATAGTACTTGAGGTATCCATTGAAGTATCTAAGAAATTCAATCCCCAACTCTCTTATGGTCCGTTGAAACAAATAAGCGATTGTGATAATCTCACTCCGGTTGATGTGCGTGATAAAATTATTGCAATCAGAGAAAGCAAATTGCCTAAAGTTGATGAGGTAGGTAGCGCTGGAAGCTATTTCAAGAATCCGGTGCTGGATCAAACCGAGTGGAATCAGTTTTGCGATATTATAAGGGAGCAAGGAGTGGAAATCGATACTGTTCCACATTTTGTTACAGCCAATAATATGTTCAAAGTTCCTGCCGCGTGGTTGATCGAAAGGTGTGATTGGAAAGGTAAAATCCTCGGTAATGCAGGAGTATGGCATAATCAACCGCTGATACTGGTCAATGCTACCGGAAAAGCGACCGCCAATGAGATTTTAATGTTGGAAGAAGCCATTATTTCAGATGTGAAAAAACGGTTTGGTATTGAGCTAAAACCGGAAGTTGTTCGCCTCTGATTTGCTCTTATACCGATTAAGTGTTAAATTAGCCGGAAAATTAAAAAGAATGAGTAAGTTCATTATAGAGGGCGGTCATAGACTGCAAGGAGAAATAGAGCCTCAGGGAGCTAAAAACGAGGCTTTGGAAGTGATTAGTGCCGTGCTTCTCACCTCAGATGAGGTGAAAATCACAAATATACCTGAGATTCTGGATGTTAGAAATCTTATTTCTCTTCTTCAGGGAATGGGCGTGAAAGTAAAGAGATTGGCAAAAGGAGACTATACTTTCAAAGCTGATGATATAGATATAGATTATATTAACGGCAATGATTTTATAGATAAGTGTGCTGCGCTTAGAGGCAGTGTACTGGTTGTCGGACCTTTGCTTGCGAGATTTGGTAGCTCTTGGTTCGCAAAGCCGGGTGGAGATAAGATAGGAAGAAGAAAAGTAGATACCCATATTACCGGGCTTATAAATCTGGGAGCATCTTTGTCTTATGATGAAAATCGGCACGCATATCATCTTTCAGCACCTAATGGATTGAAAGGTGATTATATGCTGTTGGATGAGGCATCGGTAACCGGAACGGCGAACATTATCATGGCAGCCAGTCTTGCCGAGGGTAAGACTACCATCTATAATGCGGCATGTGAGCCTTATGTGCAGCAGTTGTGTAGAATGCTTGTAGGTATGGGTTGCAGAATTGACGGTCTTGGCTCAAATCTTATAACCATTCATGGATGCGAAAAGCTGCATGGAGCAGAACACCGTATTCTACCAGATATGATTGAAGTAGGAAGTTTTATCGGTATGGCGGCTATAACCCAGAGTGATCTCACAATCAAAAATGTTTCATATCCTAATCTCGGAATAATTCCGGACAGTTTTAGGAGAATGGGTATTGATCTTGAACTACGGGGGGATGATATATTTATTCCGGCTAAAGAACATTACGAAATAGAAACAGCGCTTGACGGATCAATTCTGACTATCGCTGATGCTCCATGGCCGGGATTAACACCTGACTTGCTAAGTGTGATGCTTGTGGTAGCCACACAATGTAAGGGAAGTGTTCTTATTCATCAGAAAATGTTTGAGAGCAGACTTTTCTTTGTTGATCGACTTATTGACATGGGTGCACAGATAATGCTGTGTGATCCTCACAGAGCCGTTGTTATCGGACTTGACAACAGGGTGGCTTTAAGAGGAAATAAAATGTTGTCTCCGGATATCAGAGCCGGTATAGCTATGCTTCTTGCAGCAATGTCAGCCAAAGGTGTCAGTGAGATTGGTAATATCAGTCAGATTGACAGAGGCTATGAGGATATTGATGTAAGACTTTGTACACTCGGAGCAAGTATTCGCAGAGAAGATTGATTTTGTGGATATTTGAAATAAAGATTAATTTTGTAAATTATTAATAGAAATAAATTATCACACTTAATATTGATATGACACAGCAAATGGAAAACGAGGCGACTGAAAAGAAAAGCCTGAATTTTGTTGAACAGATAGTTGCCGATGACCTAAAGGCTGGAAAAAATGGAGGCAGACTTAACACTCGCTTCCCACCCGAACCTAATGGATATCTTCATATTGGACATGCAAAGGCAATATGTATGGATTTCGGGATTGCAGAAAAATTTGGTGGTACTTGTAACCTTCGTTTTGATGATACTAACCCGGTTAAAGAAGATGTTGAGTATGTTGATTCAATCAGAGAAGACATACATTGGCTTGGTTTTGACTGGGGTGACAGAGAATATTATGCAAGTGATTATTTTCCCAAATTATATGATCTGGCGCTAAGATTAATTAAAGAGGGGAAAGCGTATGTTGATGATCAGACTTCCGAGGAGATAGCCAAACAGAAGGGTACTCCTACTGAACCTGGACAGGAAAGCCCTTACAGAAATAGAACGCCGGAAGAGAATCTGGATTTGTTTGAAAGAATGAATGCCGGTGAATTTGAAGAAGGTGCGAGAGTTCTTAGGGCTAAGATAGATATGGCGTCCCCGAATATGCACTTCCGTGACCCGATAATGTATCGTATAATCAAAACTCCTCATCATCGCACCGGGGATAAATGGAAAGTTTATCCAATGTATGATTTCGCGCATGGTCAGAGTGATTTCTTTGAAGGCGTTACCCACTCTATATGTACACTTGAATTTGAAGTTCATCGTCCTCTCTACGAATATTTTGTGAAAGAGTTAGCGGATGAGTCCTATTGTCCGAGACAGATTGAGTTTAATCGTCTCAATCTCACATATACTGTGATGAGTAAGAGAAAGCTGTTACAGTTGGTTAAAGAGGGGCTCGTAGCAGGGTGGGATGACCCGAGAATGCCAACTTTAAGTGGAATGCGTCGCAGAGGTTTTACTCCCCGTTCTATCCGTAACTTCGTCGATAAGATAGGATATACCAAGTATGAGGCACTAAATAGCGTTGGACTCCTTGAGCATGCTGTTCGTGAAGACCTGAATGCGATTGCCACAAGAGGTATGGCTGTTATCAATCCGGTAAAAGTTGTTATAACCAATTATCCTGAAGATAAGGTCGAGGTGGTAGAAATGGAAAATAATCCTGAAAACCCTCAGGAGGGTTCTCATGAAATGCCATTTTCTCGAGAAATTTATATTGAGCGTGATGATTTCATGGAAAATCCGCCTAAGAAATTCTTCCGTCTTGCTCCGGAGGGTGAAGTAAGACTTAAGGGTGCTTACATTATTAAGTGTACAGGCGTTAAAAAGAATGACAAGGGTGAGATTGAGGAGATTTACTGTACCTATGATCCCGAGACAAAAAGCGGGATGCCCGGAAGTATGCGCAAGGTAAAAGGTACTCTGCATTGGGTTAGTGCTCCACATGCGGTTGATGCAAAGGTTAATATTTATGATAGGCTGTTTAATGTAGAGAACCCTGCAGCTGAGACTGAAAGAGATTTTCGTGAACTGCTGAATCCTGATTCGTTGAAAGTGGTTGAGGGAGTTAAAGTAGAGCCTTTCCTCGCTGAAAATGCAGTTCCAGGTGCTCATTTCCAGTTCCAGAGAATTGGCTATTTCACCCCTGACTTAGACTCTCGTCCTGATTCATTGATTTTTAATCGGACCATTGCTTTGAAGGATAGTTGGGAGAAGGAACAGAAAAAATCTTAAAATGAAAGAAAGCTCAGCCGATGAGAGACAGCAGCTCCTGGATCAATTTCTAAATGATTTATCTTCAGGAGCCGGTGCTGTATTCTACGATGAGGATGATCTTATTGAAATGTACGATTACGCATCGGATATCGGGAATAATTATGCTCGATTTGAAATTCTGATGTGTGGGGCACGCCTGTATCCTTCAAGTGTGCCGTTGGCAGAAAGAAAAGCATTTTATTTATATCAAGAGGGTTATATTGAAGCAGCAAAGTCAGTGCTTGAACTTTTACCTGAAAAATCTGTTCTGAAAAAGCTATTGTTTCTATTGTTAAATCCTTTACCTGAGGAATTAGACCGCAAAACTCTTAACGAGTTACTGAATTCTGTTAAGGAATTTGAGGATGAAGAGATCATTCAATTAGTTCAAGCAGCTTCAGCTTTAGGACTTTATAAATGGCTTATAGAAAATTATACCACTATTCTTGCTAAATGTAGTTATCAGCAATCCTTTCTTTTTGAATTGCTTAATGAAGCGGATAGGAGAGGAGACTATAAACAAGTTATAAAACTTGCAGAAGAACTGACTTTACTTGAACCATTTAATGAAGAGTTTTGGGAAAAGTTGGCGGAAGTTTATATCACTAATCACTTTGAATTGGAAAAGGGATTATCGTATCTTGATTTTGCACTGGCAATAGATCCTGAGTCTGTTCCGGCACTACTTTTGCAGGCAAGAGGACTTTACGAGCTTGACAAGCCTATTGAGGAAGTCATGAAGATTCTTGGAAAAGCCTTGGAACTTGATCCCGATAATTTTGCTACCGCTCAATATATGGCAATATGTCTGTATGGTAAGGGCTATAAAACAGAGGCTGTTGATTCACTATATGATTATCTGGAATCACATCCCGGAAACTTGGAAATCGTGGAATCGATTTTAAGTATGTCCGATGGAAGAATGAAAAAAGATATATTGGCACCTCTGTTTAATGAGGGTAGTGAGGCTGTCCTTGATTCACTTCTAACGGTTGCAAAGGAGTTTATATCAGCATGCGAATATGGTTCTGCTCTGACAATTCTTGAATATTATGATAAAAAAATCGGTCTGAAAGAAGATTCGGCACTGCTTCTTGAGTTATTCTACCGTTCTGGAAGATATACAGAGTTAATTGAAAAATGGACAGTATTGCCTCTGAGCTACCGAACTCATATTTCAGATCTGGTATTTCTGCTATCTTGTATAAGAACGAATAAACTTGAGTTGGTTGACAAACACATCAAAGCAATTACAGAGCTTTGGGGAAACCAATCAATGGACGAGACATATTCTGAAATATCATCACGCCTAGGAGCTCTTTACATTTTCACTCTTATTTCACAAAATAGGGCGGAGGGCATTAATATTGATATTGACGAGTGTGATCCCTTTAATCAGCCTGAAGAGCACAAATTCTAACGTAAAAAAGGATTATATACTCTTTCCTGTCCAATGGTCGTAGCCGGTCCATGACCGGGATATACAATTGTATCAGCAGGTAAAGTCATTAGATTTGTCTTTATGGAATCTATTAATGTTGCATGATTTCCACCCGGTAAATCCGTTCTGCCAACACTTCCACGGAACAAGGCATCACCGGTAATTACAAATTTGTCAACAGGGGAGTAAAGAGCTATTGAACCGGGGGAGTGACCGGGAACATCGAGCACTTCAAGATATTCATCTCCAAGATATATTTTGTCTCCTCCTTTTATTTCAATTCCAATTTTGACGGCATCGGTAGCAACACCTCTTAAATGAAACATAGCAGCTTGTTGAGCTCTATTAGCTCCCAGAGGAGCATCAGAACTATGTGCCATGAGTGCCACACCGAAAGCATTCTCCACATATTCGTTTCCCAGAGTATGGTCTATGTGCAGATGTGTGTTTATCAGTTTGGTAACCTGTAGTTTCTCATCTTCTATGAATTGTTTAAATCGAAAACACTCATCAGGATCACTCATACCGGGGTCAATAACCGCAGTTTCCATGGTGTCAGTGTCCCAAATAATATATGTGTTAACACCAAAAAGATTGAATTCCAAACTCTTGATTTTCATAACTTACATTTCTACATAAATCAGTTTTTTTGTTTCGAAATACTCCTCGCTGAAATAATCCGATAAAGGCACCTCTATTACTGGTCGGTTTGTTAATACAATTTCCTCTTTTAGGTCACCTCCTTTTAGACACAACAATCCATTCGGCAATAAGTTGGAACTTTTTTTAGAAATATTCTTTCGTGATAACCTTGCCAACTCCTCCATTCGCATGACTGCTCTGCTGACAACAAAATCATATTTTCCGTGGCATTCACCTATATCAC
>JAIDQW010000032.1 GCA_029062075.1 Paramuribaculum sp. | reverse complement strand
TTGAAAAATGCCAGCGGATGCTGAAGTAGATTAATCTAAGCATCAGCATTCTCACCTGGGGGGTTAACGGCAGCTATGTGGTTAATCCCGACAATACATATTTCCAGCCCACTCCAAAGGTAATTGTAGCAGATACCGTGGGGGCGGGAGACTCTTTCACAGCGGCTTTCATTGCCGGACTATTGCGTGGCAAGAGCATTGAGGAATCACACGCCATTGCCGTGCGCACCTCCGCTTTCGTCTGCACTCAGCATGGTGCCATGCCGGTTCTTCCCCAAAATCTAATCAACTGAATATATGAGATTACTCACTTTGGCAATTACCCTGACCGCTCTCGGTGCATCGGCGGCTTCCAACTTCAATAACCATTTCTGCGACAGTACCCTTCGGGTTGATTATATTCTTAGCGGAAAGGCCGACAATGTTTCAGTAAGTCTCTACGGACAAAGTAAAAGCGAAGGTTGGGCGGGCAGAAGACACAGTCTTGACAAACTGCCGTATATCGGCAACGGGCAGGTGACCGTAACCGATAAAGCTACCGGCGATACGATATACCGCAACTCATTCTCTACCCTGTTTCAGGAGTGGCTCGCCACCGAAGAGGCTACAGCCTCACCGAAGGCTATGGAGCATACTGTGCTTGTGCCGCTGCCTCAAAATCAGGCTACTATCACCCTTACTCTTCTTGACAGCCGCCACAAGGTTATTGCAGAAACCTCACACCTTTATCGCCCGGATGACGAGCTCGTCGGTATCAGCAAAACCGACAGGGTGATACCTCATAAATGGCTCCACAAAGGCGGTAACAGCGATAATGCCATAGATGTGGCGATACTTGCCGAGGGATATACCTCCGAGGAGATGGACTCATTCTATACTCACGCTGCGGCTGCAGTTGAAGAGATTCTGAGCTACGAACCGTTCCGCAACCACCGCGAAGATTTTAATTTCGTTGCAGTGGCAACCCCGTCGGCAGACAGCGGAGTGAGTGTTCCTCGCCTGAAAGACTGGAAAAACACCGCGTTTTCAAGTCATTTCAGCACTTTCTATTCTGATCGCTATCTCACTACCGACAAGGTCTTTACCATCAATGACGCACTCAAAGGAATACCGTACGAGCATATCATAATACTCGCGAACACCGACGAATACGGTGGCGGAGGAATATACAACAGCTACACTCTTACCGCTGCACGCCATCCAATGTTCCGCCCCGTGGTGGTTCATGAATTTGGACACAGTTTCGGCGGACTCGCAGACGAGTATTTCTACACCGGAGATGTTATGGAAGACACATACCCTCAGGATGTTGAGCCTTGGGAACCGAATATCACAACACTTCGCGATTTTGACAGCAAATGGAAATCGCTCATTAAACCCGGCACACCCGTCCCCACACCCGTTGAAAAAGCCGACCAATACCCGATTGGTGTTTATGAAGGCGGAGGCTACTCATTCAAAGGCGTTTACCGCCCTGCTGACGAATGCCGTATGCGCAACAATACCTATCCGACCTTCTGCCCCGCATGCACAGCCGCTATCGACAGCCTGATAAACTTCTACACCGGAAAATAACCATCGCTCAGAAAAACCGCTCATGTCCGCCGGAATTTGCGCGGACTATCACGCTATACGTTAGAAACTCGCATCACCGCTTTCAATATCACACCCGGCTTGCAGACTGATTATCTTTTCTAATTAAGAAATATTAGCCGGCGAACAGACTTTGATTTTTTTGAATATTTTCCTCAAAATATTTTGTGGAAAGCAACAAAAATGCTACCTTTGCACCGTTGATAATTCAACAAGAGTTCTTTTAGTTTAATTTTTATCATGAAGTACAGC
>JAIDQW010000319.1 GCA_029062075.1 Paramuribaculum sp. | reverse complement strand
GTATAAGCTAAATCAGATTCCAAAGTTATGCTTACAAAAATAAAAGCATAAAAACATATTATTAAAATTAAAGTCCCGTTTTGAACGGGACTTTTTTTATTCCTTACACTTGCCTACCGGCGGTTCTGTAAGAGTAATCCTGACTACTGTGGTTCTCTCAAGACTTCTATTTATCGCTTCATCAAAGAATTTCATAAACTTAGGGAGAAACCTCTCACATATTAATCTCAGAGCCTCTATTTTTTCTTCTTTAGATGTAACAAATTCAGCTTTGCCAGAAGCCATCCCCGAACGGTAGTGCTCAGTAAAATTCCGTTTTTCCTCTTCAAACCGAGGAGTGCATTTACTTACAGCAGTAAGCCATACTGACGGATTTGCTTTAATGCAATTTATTTTTTCTCCCTCATCTGCACAATGAAAATAAAGTGTGGTTTCATCTTTTCTTACAATAGATAGCGGAACACCATAAGGAGTTAAGCCATCGCTGTTTATCATAGACAACGTTACATAAGGAGCCTTATCAAAAATTTCAAACGCATCAAGTGTTGAAAGCTGCCTATCTGCTTTTCTCATTCTTCTCATAAATCTGTGGTATTTATAACACAAAAATATAAAAATTGATTGAAGTCAACAATTTACGCCACCGTTTGTTATAAATACAGAAAGTTGATAGAGATCAACTGAAAGATAAAATATTGAATAGTAGCATGTAAGAATCGTTGACCCTGTCCCGATAACTCGATGCGAAGGCTCTTTGATTCATGCTGGTTTTCAAAAGAAATAATCTGAGGCATTTGACAAATCCAATCCGTAAGCGCCAACACCGTAGTTCTTAACTCACGAGAATTAGACGCCACGGGGAATTAAGAACAATCAATTGTTTCAAGAAGGTTATCAAACCATTATCAGACACAGTGATAGCTTAATGCTATTGTATCGTAATTTTCTATTTCAGATTGAGGCTTGTATTGGTCTGAAACACATAACCCCGGTTATTAAAGCAACCGGGGTTATGTGTTTTGTTTATAAATCCAAGCAAGCTTTGGACTCCGATTTCTGTTATATACGATTAATTATAATCTAAATATATTTAATTGATACTTAAACCAATCATTAAGAATCTAAAAGAGATAGAAATAAATCTCTTTTTGCGGAGTAAGGGGGATTCTTTCTCCGAAAGCGCTGACGCGATTACGAAC
>JAIDQW010000318.1 GCA_029062075.1 Paramuribaculum sp. | reverse complement strand
GGGTAATAAGAATCTTACTTGGGAAACTTCAAACTCTTTCAACGTTGGTGTAGATTTCGGTTTCTGGGATAGAAAACTTTCAGGTACTGTTGAATACTTCAATCGTCAGACTTCTGACATGCTTTATAACCGTCCTACCTCTCCTTCACTTGGTTATACTTCAATTCCTATGAATATCGGTTCAATGAGAAACAGCGGTTTTGAAATTGAACTCACTTACCGTCCTATCGCCACAAAGAATCTTGTATGGGCTATTAATGCAAATGCAACATTTGTAAATAACAAGGTGCTCAAACTTGCTCCTGAACTCGGTGGTAAGTGGATCAATGGTTCACGCATCTATCGTGAAGGTGAATCCATGTATCAGTTGTATATGGTTAAATATGCGGGTGTAGATAAAGCTACCGGTGAAGCTCTGTATTGGGGATTTGATACAGATGATAACGGTGATAAAGTTCCCGGTTCTGATTTTGTAACCAAGGAATGGAAATCAGCATATCGTCAGTCAACAGGTGATCTTCTCCCGATTGTTTATGGCGGTTTCGGAACAACTCTTAATGCCTACGGCTTTGACCTGGGTCTTGCATTCTCTTACCAGTTGGGAGGAAAAATCTATGACCAGGGTTACCAGTATCTTATGGGTTCCGGTGCATCAAGCGAATATGGTCACAACTGGCACAAGGATATAAGAAATGCCTGGACACCTGAAAATCCCAACACCAATGTGCCTCGTCTTGATGCACAGGCAGCATACTCATATTATTCTTATCTGTGTGACCGTGGCTTGATCACTTCAAATTATCTTTCACTCAACAATATCACTCTCGGTTATACATTACCGTCAAATTTCACAAAGAAATTCGGTGTAGAAAGTCTGAGAATTTATGGTGCAGCTGACAATGTCGCTCTCTGGAGTGCACGTAAGGGTCTTGACCCGCGCCAGAGTTTTACTGCCGCTACAACTTCTCTATATACTGCTTTGCGTTGTATTTCAGGTGGTTTGAAAGTGACATTCTAATCAATAACCGGTTAAAATGAATAAAAAGATGAAATCATTAAATAAATATATATTAATAGGAGCTCTTGGCTTTACAGCAGTTGCATGTAATGACCTTGATACAGAGCCTCTGGGTAGCACTGTTACTTCCGAGCAGAAAGAAAATGTTGTTGCCCGCGATCCTGAAATGCTTTCCGCAGGTACAAATGCAGTACCCACCATGCTCAAGCAGTTCGGCAATATCCTCGGAACTTCTTCACACATGGACTTCGGATATCCGGCAATTATGCTCGGTCTTGATAGCCGTACAGCAGATATGCCTTCGTTGGTATTGGGATATAACTGGTTCTCTGAGCAGATTGAGATGAGCGATATCAACACCACTTCTCGCCTTACCAGAATGATTTGGGGTACCATGTATAACCAAATTTTCTCTGCTAATAATGTTCTCAGTGTTGTTGACTTAGAAAGCGAAGATCCCGAAGTTATGTATTTTGCAGCACAGGCCCTCGGCTTCCGTGCAAACGCATACTTTGTTTTAGCTCAACTTTATCAGTACACATATTTCGGACACCAGAATGATCCTTGTGTACCTATCATTACTAATGAAAATAGTGACGAAGTTGCGCTAAACGGTGCTCCTCGTGCTACAGTAGAAGAAGTTTATGCCCTGATCAATAAAGATATTGATAAGTGTATCGAATTCCTTGAAGCAACTAAGACAATCGCTTTCACTGCAAGAGCAGATAAGGCGTTCTTCTCAGCTTCTTCCGCTCACGGTCTCCGTGCTCGTATTAATCTCGTGCAGCACAAATACACTGAGGCTATTGCTGATGCAGAATACGCTATCACTAATAGTAAGATGACTCCTTATGCTGCTAATGATATTAAAAAGCCTGGTTTCTGGAATGCTGCTGATAAGTCATGGTTATGGGCAGTCATAGTAGATGAGAGCGACCGTGTAGTAACAACAGGTATATGTAACTGGCCCTCAATGGCTAGTACCTTCTGCCGTGGCGGATATACAAGTGTAGGTGCTTGGCGTAAGGGTAATATGACTTTGGTTGAGGGCATTACCTCTTCTGATGTCCGCAAAGGATGGTGGCTGGATGCAAACGGACAATCACCAAACCTCGTTTCTCCTTACACTCAAGCATTCGTATCTAACGCTATTCAGGATCCTGCTACACCTGAATATGTCAATGTGAAATTTGGTATCTATCAGGATAACATGACTAATACTCAAACACCTGCAAATGATATTCCTCTGATGCGTATTGAAGAGATGTATCTCATAAAGGCAGAAGCTCAAGCTATGAGTGGTGATGTTGCCGGTGGTTGCACTACTCTCGTGGGTTTGGTTTCAAGATATCGTGATCCCAACTATGCATTCTCAAATGGTTCAGCTGATGTAGTGATGAATGAAATCTGGCGTCAGCGTAGAATCGAGTTCTGGGGTGAAGGTATCGCATATTACGATATTATGCGTCTTAACAAGGGTATTGACCGTCGTGGTGGTGGTTTTGAGCCTGCTAATGTTTATAATATTCCTGCAGGTGATCCGATTCTTTTGTTCCAGATTCCTCAGACAGAAGTTGAATCTAATAAAGCACTCGGTGCAAACAACCCCACTACAGTTAAACCAACTCCTGTAGCTGATATTTAATCCGGTTAAATTTTTATTGATATTAATAAGATGAATATTTCAAAATATATATGGGCGGCAGCAGCTCTCGTTCTTTCGATGAGCTCCTGTAGTTCTGATGGCTACTGGGAAGAATATCAGGAGTCAGGAACAAAGTTTGCTTTTGAACAGAAAACACTTAATGTTGCAACTGTTAAAAGTACCAATACTTATACCCTAAACGTAGTAAGAAGTGATTCTAAAGGATCTGTTTCTCTTCCTATTTCTGTAGTTAAGGTTTTAGACCTTACTTTTTCAAACAGAGGTGAAGCGGTGAATAATGTTACACTGTCCACCAATACACTGACTTTTGAGGATGGACAGAATGTGGCATCTGTTGATGTTACAATCAACTGTCTGGGCGGTCATAAATATCAGGCTCAGGTAGGCTTTGCTGCAGATGACAAGTCTATAGCAGGCTCTAATACTTGTACAATGACATTTGTTACCGAGCATACATGGGTAAGTCTCGGTAAAGGTATCTTCTTTGACGGTTTCGTAAATGAAGATATTGATGCTGAAGTTGAAATTTTGCAAGCTGAGGGTTTCCAGAGATATAGGGTTGTTAAACCTTACGACCAGCTTGTAGCTGATGACCCCTGGTATTCTGGTGAAACTCCTGAATATTTTGAGTTCTTTGAAGAGGAAGATGAAGATGGTAACACCGTTTTGAATTGGAACACTGTCATGACAGGACTTAACTATCAGGGTGTATCGGGTCAGCCAATTATGTGTGTTTCTCCTGCTGATGAAGATGAATCTTTGAAGGATTGCTTCTGGGCAGAAGAAGGTCATGCAGTACTTTCGCCGATTTATAATATACCCAAAGTAGGTACCTTTGGTCAGGTAAAGTATGCTGTGCAGATTCTGCTACCCTCTTATTTAGCAGAAGACTAATAAGTAATAGTTGAGTTTTCAATTATCTGTATAATAGCGGATGTCGGTTTCGGCATCCGCTATTTTCTTTGCCAGTTCATTATTTTTATTACCTTTGTCAAGAAATCCATTACGAATGAAACTGATTGAACTGAATTTGGCACAAATATTCAACCTTTGTCACAAGCATAGGGTTAAGACCCTTTCTGTTTTTGGTTCTATCCTTACAGACAGGTTTAATGAAGATAGCGATGTGGATTTGCTCGTGAATTTCGATACTACAGACCATGAAAAATGGGACTATGTGGCTAATTTCTTTGACTTTCAGGAGGCTCTTGAAAAACTGTTTGGAAGAAAAGTAGATCTTGTTGTTGAAAAAGCATTGAAAAACAAATACTTTATCCAAAACGTCAACCGCACAAAGCAAACAATATATGGCTGACGAGTATATACTCAAGCACCTTCAGGATGTGCTTGATGCAATAAATGAATTGGAAAGTTTTTTTGTTGATTATCCCAAACGATTTGACGTGTTTGAGAAAGATCGGCTGAGAATTTGTGCTGTGGAACGCAAAACCGAAATTATGGGAGAGGCTATCAATCGCATCAGAAAACAAGACCCTACATTTGGGATACCGAATGCCAGAGAAATAATCAGTACACGCAACAGAATAATTCATGGCTATGACAGTGTGGAAACTGAATTCTTATGGGGATTAGTCGTTCGCCATATACCGCTACTAAAGAAAGATATTGAGCGCCTCATAATCGAATCGGATATAGGTTACTCCGATTTTTAAGACCCGCCTTTAACACCAGACAGCTCTGAGCGGAAACCATTCCCGACACCCGCTATGTTTTCTAATTACCTGCGTTATCGCAATTCTTGTTATTGTTATGTTTGAAAAATACTGCCGGTAAACAGTCTAAGGTTGCCGGCTGCAATTTTTTTGTAAGCGCACTTATTAAAAAAATCACTATCTTTACGGCACTAAATTTACCAAGTATGAAAAAGCTGCTTCTTACTGCCCTGATGCTGTGTGCCGGTGCCGGCATATTCGCCCAGTCAAAACTGAATCCTACCGCAAGGTTCATGATTCATCAGTCTAAGATGTATCCGTCAAGAAATTCCGGTGAAGCCCGTATTTCCGCTCTTGTAAAGCTGAACAGCAGCGAGGATATCTCAGCCATTCAGCAAGCCGGAGTGTCCGTGCTGTCAACCAAAGGTCAGTTTGCCGTTATATCGCTGCCGCTTGAAAAGGCTGAAGAGATAGCAGCCAACCCCGCTGTTAAAGCTATGTCATTTGGCGAGCAGGCACAGCCGGTGATGGATAAGGCTCGCCCGGCATCTTTTGTGAATAAACTGCAGGAGGGCATAAGCAACGGTTTTTCTCAGAATTATCGCGGCAACGGTATTCTGCTCGGCATGATGGACCAGGGTCTTGATCCAAACCATATTAATTTCTATAATAAGGAGAAGACAGAAAACCGAATAATCTCATTGACCACCATTACCGAAATAAATTCCATAAGAACAGATTATACCACTCCTGAAGAAATTCTGAAATTCGGCACTGAAAATGCATCAGATACCCATGCCACACACGTGGCCGGTATTATGGGCGGTTCATATGATTCGGAGGGAATAGTCGCTTATATCAAATATGGCAACAGGGTGTCGGTGGACTCTGCAAGAACTGTGCCTTACTATGGAGTGGCACCGGAGGCTCTGATGTATCCCTGCGTTGGTTCGTTATACAACGACAATATCGTTCTTGCCGCCAACCTTTTCGCTGAAAAGGCTAAAGAACTCGGTAAGCCGGGGGTGTTCAATCTATCGTTAGGCTATGTACCGGGCCCGCACGACGGCACTGATTTGGTTAATGAGGCTCTTGCCGAGATCGGGAAAGATATTATAATTTGCATTGCAGCTGGAAACGATGGAACTGTTCCTCTTTCTTTGCAAAACGATTTTGCAACCAATCCCGAAGTCAAAACCATACTCTCACCCTCTGCCGAATCATCCTGGAATGGAGAAGTGGATACCTGGAGTGATAATTCAAACAGCTTTTCAATGGCATTCGCTATGGTGAATAAAAGCTCGGGAGAGATAACCGCCAAAGTAGATATCCCTGATTTTATTCCGGAAGGTTCAGCCTTCTATCTGTCAAACGATAATGCGGAAGGTGCAACCCATAATTCCACTTTCACCTCGTCATTCTCTGCCGATTCCTATGTATATGTAACATCCGGAGTAAATAACAACAATAACAGGTTTAACATCACGATAATGATGTACCTCAAAGCTAACGGTAACTCTAATGTTGTGCCCGCGCTTATCTACACCGGTTCAGACGGCACCAAAATTAATTCTTATGCCAGTGGCGGCATGACCTTTACCGATAATCTGAACGGTAGCTTTGCTAAAGGTTTCACTGCGGGAAATCCCAATCAGAGCATAAACAATATTGCCTGTGGAGAAAATGTGATAGTCGTGGGTGCGTACATGACTCGTACTACCTGGCCGGTACTCAGCTCGCAGTTGATGGGCTATGCCAATTATTCCGAAGATCAGATTGGCGGAATTGCCCCTTTCACCTCTTACGGTGATGTGAATGGCAAGACTCTTCCTGAAATATGTGCTCCCGGTCTCGGCGTGGTGTCAAGCTACAGCAGATATTATGTAGAGTCTCAGGATATTAAAGACAACGGTCTCGCCGCAGATGTAATCACAACAGTCAATACCCCTGACGGTACCACCCGTAATAATCCTTACGGCTGTGAGGCTGGCACCTCGATGGCTACGCCTTATGTCACCGGTACGATTGCCCTTCTTCTTGAGGCGGATCCCACGCTTAAGGTCGAAGATGTGAAAGAACTGATAACCTCCACTGCTATTCCTCAGAATCAAACCGGCACTGTAGCCACTCAATGGGGTGCAGGCAAGCTCAATGCCGATGAGGCTATGAGAAAGTTACTTGGCAAACCGTCCGAAATCGGTAATATCAATGCCGATACAAACCGCCGCTTCGCTGTGTCGTTCCATTCCGGTGGAGTGCAGGCGGTTGTTGCCGGAGAAAAATCGTTGGATGCCCGCTTGTATTCACTTGTCGGAGCACTTGTGGCTTCAGGCAGCGGTAAAGGTGATTCTGTGGAAATTTCTACTGACTCGCTCCCCAAGGGGGTGTATGTGCTCACTGTTATCACCTCACAAGGTGTAAAAGTATCCCGCACAATCCTTTTGCAATAACCCAGACTAAACGGACTAACCCGACTAACGATTAAATATAATATGAACTGGTTTGAATGTAAAGTTCGCTATGACAAGATGATGGAAAACGGTCTTGTCAAAAAAGTGAATGAACCGTATCTTGTTGATGCTCTCTCATTCACTGAGGCAGAGGCAAGAATCATTGAGGAGCAGACTCCTTTTATATCCGGAGAATTCAGCGTGAGTGCTGTGAAGAGAACCAAAATCTCGGAAATTTTCTGGGACGACACCGCTGATAAATGGTGGCTCGTTAAAGTGGCGTTTATTACTATCGATGAGAAAACCGCGGCTGAAAAGAAGTCTGTTTCGCAGATACTCGTTGCTGCAAACACTCTCCGCGAAGCATACGATAATTTTATGGAGGGAATGAAAGGCACACTTGCCGATTTTGAAATCCAGTCGATTTCAGAAACCCCTCTTATGGATGTGTATAAAGCTAAGCTCGGCGAAAAATCGGCTGAATGACAAGCAGATGACTCCGGGTCAGAAAATAGAGGAACTGTCACGCCGCCTTCCGGGCGGCGTGCGCCTTGTTGCGGTGTCTAAATTTCACCCCGTGGAGGCTATAGAGTCCGCTTACTCGGCGGGGCAGCGCATCTTCGGCGAGAGCAGGGCTCAGGAGCTGGTTGTGAAAGTGCCCGCGCTGCCGGCTGATATAGAGTGGCACTTCATAGGACATTTGCAAACCAACAAAGTAAAAACCGTTGTTCCGCTCGTTCACACAATCCAGAGCATTGACTCGCTCAAGCTTCTCCGGACGGTGGATGCCGAGGCTAAACGTATAGGGCGTTCAGTTGAGGTGCTTCTGCAGGTGCATGTGGCTGCCGAGGAGACCAAATTCGGATTCTCGCCGGAAGAACTTCTGGAGGTGGCAGCTGAAGCTGCCGCTATGACTGGAGCTAAGGTCACCGGCGTGATGGGAATGGCTTCCAATACCGATGACGAAACCCGTGTGGCAAAGGACTTTGCGGCTATCAAAGCGTGCTTTGATGCGCTTGCGAAGGGTGCATTTAAGAATAATCCCGCTTTCCGAAATATCAGTATGGGTATGAGCGGCGACTGGCAGCTCGCAGTTGAGAAGGGGAGCAATATGGTGAGAATTGGCAGCGATATTTTCGGAGAACGCCAATAATTGCACTCTTTTTGCCGCAATACTGAAAAAAATATTTAACTTTACCGCAAAATATTTTAATTCAAATCAATACCAATCTTTATGAGTAACCAAGCTAAACAATGGGGTGCTATTATCGTGATGATAGCCCTGTTTGCTATGATTGCCTTTGTGACCAACCTGTGTTCACCGATGGCTGTTATCGTGAAAAACCAGTTCGGAGCGTCTAACCTTCAGGCGCAGATAGGTAACTACGGCAATTTTATCGCATATCTCGTCATGGGTATTCCCGCAGGTATGCTTATCAAAAAATGCGGCTACAAAAAAACCGCGCTTATTGCACTTATCGTCGGCATCATCGCTATCACCATCCAGTATATGAGCGGATGGGAAAGTCTGTCGGGATGCGCTTTCTGGGTATATCTCATCGGTGCTTTCATCGGAGGTCTCTGCATGTGTATGCTCAACACAGTTGTTAACCCCATGCTCAACATCCTCGGCGGTGGCGGCAACAAGGGTAACCAGCTTATCCAGATTGGCGGCGTGTTCAACAGTGCGGCCGCCGTTGCCGTGTATATCATCATGGGTGCTCTCATCGGTGAGGCAACCAAAGCTAAGGTGAGTGATGCAACCCCCGCACTCTTTATCGCCCTCGGAATCTTCATCGTCGCCTTCATTGTGATTCTCTTCACAAAGATTGACGAGCCTGAACGCGCTGACCTCAAAGCTATCGAGGAGAGAGAGCACGCTAAGGCTGCACCTGCCGGACAGAAAGACAAATACAGCGCTTTCTCATTCCGTCACTTCAAGCTCGGTATCCTCGCTATCTTCCTTTACATGGGTATCGAAGTGGGTGTTCCCACATATATCCTCCAGTACCTCACCGCTCCGGTTACTCCCGCAGCCGGTCAGGTTGCCGGTATGGGCATGGATGCCGGTATCGTTGGTCTTATTGTTGCCGTTTACTGGCTCATGATGCTTATCGGTCGTTTTGTAGGTGGTGTTATCGGTGGCAAGGTGTCATCTCGTGCAATGATTACCACAGTTGCTATCGCAAGCATCGTTCTCATTCTCTTCGGTATGTTCGCTCCCTCTGCCTGGACTGTAAATGTTCCCGGTATCGACTGGGCTGAGCTCTCCGTAATCTGGGCTAATGTTCCGGTTGGAATCTTCGCATTCCTCCTTGTGGGTCTCTGCACCTCTGTTATGTGGGGCGGTATTTTCAATATGGCTGTTGAAGGTCTCGGTAAATACACTGCTATCGCTTCAGGCGCATTCATGACAATGGTATTCGGTTGTGCAGTGATGGTTGCTATTCAGGGATGGGTTGCCGACATGAGTTCAAACTACATGATCAGCTACTTTGTGCCCCTCGCTTGCGCTGTTTACATTCTCTTCTACGCTCTTGTAGGCTCGAAGAATGTCAACACCGATATTCCCACACTCGGCGATGCAACTGTTTGATGAATCGATGGGAACTATCTGATATATATATTATATATAAGGAAAAAACGGCGGCGTCATTAGATGTCGCCGTTTTTATATTTGCACACTTTACCTCTTTTAACTACTTTTGTGCAGTGAAATCCAATTCACATTTATTTATATGGATAAAAAAATTATGGATTCTGCGGCAGACAATATCCGTGTGCTCGTCGCAGCTATGGTAGAGAAAGCAAAGTCCGGTCAGCCCGGAGG
>JAIDQW010000317.1 GCA_029062075.1 Paramuribaculum sp. | reverse complement strand
TAGCGGTGGCGGCAACGAGTGCCGCCCCGGCAAGGATGTGTTGAATTTTATGTTTTAGATTAATCATCAGTGTCAATTAAATAATTATTAGAAAGTCAACACTTAGAAAGTGATGCTATTGACACGAACAGCCCAAGGAACAATCTCAACAGTCACATCAAGATAGATTTCGTCTGTTTCGTCCGGAGTTCCGGGAGTAGGATCCTCCGGATCGTTGAACGGAATACGCGGGTGACCGAGGCGAGAGATTTTATCAACTGAGAGTTTGTAAACATTGTTACGTACAACATCAAACTCCATCGGGCCCATAACACCGTCAAGATTATTGTTGTTATGTCGATTCCAATAGAAATAGTAGCAATAGTAGCCGGGGCCGTAGTCAGCATCGACTGAACTCTGATAGATGGCGATACCTGCGTCTGTTGCAGCTTCGCGGAAAGCCGCGAGAGTTTCAGGCACGTCGAACTTGGATGTAGAGTTGGATATGGGCTTACCGGCAGCTACCCAAGCCTCCCACATAGCATCCGGACTCTTGGCATAAGCAGCCTTGCGGTTATCAAAGTCAGGGTCAGTGAACTGTACCACAGTTGTGCCGTTCATATATACATTTCCGGCTGGAATACCACCATCACCGAATACAGCACGGTAAAGGCTATTGGAGCGGTTGATCTCCACTCCGTTAACAGCAAGGTCATTGAGCGTTACCGATGCCTGAATAGCAGCCTGGCGGATGTGGCGCCAAGTAAGGAAGAGCTTACCGTCAAGATAGTAAATGATCGGGTCATCGGTAGAGTTACCTGTGATAGCCGGGTGAGTTGAACCGTCTGTCTGGATATACGGCTTACCGTTAAGACAGTTTGCGATCTGAGAATATGTATTTCTTTCCCAGGGTTCAACCGCATCGTTCACAGCATTAGTCATAGCGTAATCAGTGCCGAGAATACGCGCCTTAAACACGATACCGGTAGAGATACCATTAACCTGATTACCGGGGCCTCCGGGAATAACGTTTTCAACGACATATCTCCAGCGGTTATAATTATTTGTTCCGTTGTAGTTATCTTTCAAACCGTTGCTAAGTACATCCTCAATCTTATAAACGTCCCAACGTGCGGCAGTCGAAGATTCTACATTGAATTCACCATTGTCCTCAAAGAAAGGATAGTTGAAATATTCGCTGAACTTTTCCTCCACATCCCCTTCAAAATACTTAGCATAAGGACCAACAACGTAGTTACCTCCGGTGTAAGAGCCTGTAAGGTCGTTGTAAGTAGCCGGTTTTTCAAAGCCGCAGATAGCATATCCCTGACCGGTGGGATTGCCGTCGGCATCAGTACCTCCGGGAAGCAGTCCGTCATTGCTGACACGGGGGATATAATAGAAGCTGTTAGACATGTTGACAAGACACATCTTTTCAAGCTGCACAGCCACAAGGGGTTCTAAGTTTGTGCCGTTTTCGCCGTTCTGAGCGATACCATCGTGGGCATGGTAAAGCACATTGTACATTCGCTGACCGAGGGGGCTGCCGTCCTTGAAGTCGAAACGCGCAACCGAGCGTTCAACACGCACGGGACCACCATTACCACCGTCTGCAACACCACCGTTATTGGGAAGTTCCTTGTTGGTATCTGTTGCGTTGGGGGCGGAGAGGTGGAAAGGATTATCAGACTTATTGAAGTTTTCCCATTCAGCAAGGTTTTTGGGGAGAAGACGAGTTGTAAGTTCCACATTGTTCATCAGGAAACTGTTAGAGCCCCAGATACCGATATTATAGTCGGTAGCGTCCTGAAGCCCCTGGGTAACACGTGCAGCGGTATTTATCCAAGAGGTGCTGTTGAACGGAGTGCGGTCACCCTTGAACATATCAGTGAGCTGCTTTGTGGGATTACAGAACACAAAAACGAGAACCTCGGGGTTGACATTGGGGTTGTCAACGAGTTCGTAGTATGAAGCGAGGTTTGTTTTGTAGATACGAGTGAGCGCACGATAAGCTTTTTCGTTGTTTGCTCCAGCGGTAACATTAGTGGGAGTGAGATTGTTTGAACGCACTTCACCAGCTGCGATAAAACCATAGTTGCTGCGTCGTGCCAGTACTATGAGCGCGCTGGTAACGTTATTTTCTTCGTCCTGACCGATCTCAGTGCCGCCGCTTGAGCCTCCTCCCTCGGTGGTGTGGCTTCTTGAATATGCTCCTGCTCCATTAGGCATGAGCACATCCAGACTCATGAAAAATCCGTCACCGTCTCCCTCAAAGATATCCGGTTTATCAGGATCAGGTAGAATCTGGTCAGAACATCCGACCACAACAACTGCGGCAAAAAGCAGGCAGAAGAAAATTTTAAGCTTATTCATAGCAATATTTTGTTTTGTTTATTATCTGGTAAAAAAGAATTATTTTTCAAGTTCGTCAAGCTGAGTCAGAGCAGCGGGGGCGTCAGCCACCTTCAGGCGCGCAGCCTGGCGGAAGTAATCGCGGGCGGTGTTATAGTCGCTCTTGAGCGCGCTGAGGATACCGCGGGCATAAATGGCTTCGGGGGTATCACCTGCCCTGTCAAGGTAGCGTTCAGCTCCAACAAGGTCGCCACGGTCCATAGCCACATTAGCCGCATTGAGGTTAGCAATCTCGCTTGTTGGGTACATGCGCACCGCAGTTTCAAACAGATCGTTGTAGTCCTGACTGCCCGGCTCAAGAGTCTTTGCCGCGAGGAAGAATTCCTGGAGGGAGAGGTTCTGCGGCTTTGTCTTGGCAAGAGCGAGAATCTCAGCGGGATCGCTGTAGCTTCTAATTGTATATTCTATGCGGTAGTCGGAGTGACGGAGTGCCGGATACACGTTAGCGAGAAGGAATTTGTACTGTTCGGGATATGTGTTTTCAAGTTTAGCGTTTTTCGCATCAGGTTCAAGGTTAGAGTCGATAAGAGAGAGGATTGCCTCGCGGTTGGTAATGTTACTCTTTTCAACATAAGCGCGAAGTCCACCCCAGTCTTCAGGATCGTAAGATGTTGTGATAAAGTCATGCGGGAACTTGTATAGCTGCTCCACGTAAGCTTTAAGTGCGGCAGTACGACCTTTAGCGAGACGCACATTGTTATCCCACGGTCCCTCCGGTGAAGCGAAACCTTTGATAGAAAGGGCGTTGATTGTAATATCCTTATCGTTATGAACAGAGTCAATAGTAGCCTGAATCTTTGCGAGTTCGACCGTATTGCGGCGATAGTCGGGGTAGATT